>JBGPLJ010000159.1:0-8084 GCA_041486385.1 Steroidobacteraceae bacterium | reverse complement strand
GGTCCTGATGTCGCGGTCTTCGGCGAGAAGGACTACCAGCAGCTCATCGTCATCCGGCGGCTGGTCGCGGACCTCTGCATTCCGGCCGAGATCCTGGGAGCACCGACCATCCGCGATCACGACGGTCTCGCCCTGAGCTCGCGCAACAAGTACCTCGGCGCACGCGAACGGAATTTCGCGCCGAAGCTCTACGAATCGCTGAAGCTGGCGAAGCATCGCATCGAGAAAGGCGAGAGCGATTTCGAGGCGATTCAGAGGAGCGGCATGCAGTTCCTCGAGCACGCCGGCTTTCGGCCCGATTACTTTGCCATCCGGCAGGCGGCGGATCTCGCGCCGCTACGCGCGGAGAGCCGCGATCTCATCGTGCTTGCCGCCGCGCGCATCGGCAAAGCGCGCCTGATCGACAACATCCACGCCCAAGTCATCGAGCATCATTGATTCGCGACTTCTCGACGGACGGCAGGCCCCCACCCGTGATCAGCCGCGATCCCCGCCGGTAGAACACGTAGCTGTAGATCCACGATACGATCACGGCGATGCGGTTGCGGAATCCAATGAGCACCGTGATGTGCAGCGTCATCCACGCGAGCCAGGCGAGAAGCCCGCCGAATCGCATGCGGCCAAGTTCGACTACGGCCCGCGACTTCCCGATCGTTGCCATCGAGCCGTAGTCCGCGTAGCGGAATGGTCGACGGCGCGCATCCGATCGACCCGCAATCTCGGCGGTGAGCAGTCGCGCGACATAGCGGCCCATCTGCAGGGCTCCCTGAGAAACGCCGGGCACTGCGCGCTGTGTACGCGCGTCGATGAGATGCGCCGCATCGCCGATGACGAATGCGTCCGGGTGACCGGCGATCGAGCAGTCCGCATTGACAGGCACTCGGCCTCCCGGAGCGAGTTCCACACCGAGCGTTGCGGTCAGCGCGCTGGCGCGCACACCCGCGGCCCAGATGACGTTGTAACTAGCGAGACGCTCGGCACCAATCGAGACGCCCTGGGCGTCGACTTCCGTGACCGGACTCGACACGCGTACTTCGACGCCGAGCGCTGCCAACTGGCGCTGGGCGCGCGCGGAGGAATCAGGCTGAAACGCGGCGAGCAATCGCGGGCCGGCTTCGAGCAGCACGACGCGGGCATTACGCGTATCGGCGTAGCGGTAGTCTCGTGGAATCACATCGACCGCGAGTTCTTTGATCGCCCCCGCGAGTTCAACGCCCGTCGGGCCGCCGCCGATGATCACGAACGTGAGTCGCGCGTGGCGTTGCGCTGCGTCTCCTTCGAGTTCAGCCGCTTCGAAGGAGAGCAGCAGGCGTGAGCGGATGCGTGTCGCATCATCGAGCTGCTTCATGCCTGGCGCATGTCTTGGCCAGCTCGCGTGCCCGAAATAGTTATCGACCATGCCGGGAGCGAGAATGAGGAAGTCGTAGCTCATCGGCGTGCCGTCGACCGTCAGCTGCCTGGAGCTGAGATTCACCGTGGTCACGTCACCGAGTGCGACGTTCAAATTCTTCTGTCCGCGCAGAATGGTGCGGATCGGTTGCGAGATATCCGCCGGTGCGAGCGCCGCAGATGCAACCTGGTAGAGCAGCGGCTGGAATAGATGGTAGTTATTGCGGTCGATGAGCGTGATGTCCGCCGCAGCGCGCTTCAATGCGCGAGCGGCGAACAGGCCGCCGAAGCCGCCACCCACAATCACAATGCGTGGATGCGCGCTCATGGGCTGCTACGCGGGCGATGCCAGCGCGGCGGCACGCTCGCGATGTTCATCAAGTGCCCAGCGGACGTGTTCGCGCACGATTTCCGAGGCGTCATCGGCCCGACTCGCGATCGCGGCAAGTACCTTTGCGCTCGAGGGCGCGTTACCAAGCGCGACGGCAATGTTTCTGAGCCAGCGCTCGTAGCCGATGCGGCGGATCGCGCTGCCCTCGGTGCGCGTCAGGAATTCCTGCTCGGTCCAGGCGAAAAGCTCCGTGAGCCCGGCGCTGTCGAGACCGTGGCGCACGCGAAAGTCGGGTTCGGCGCTCACGCGCGCGAACTTGTTCCAGGGGCAGACGAGCTGGCAATCGTCGCAACCGTAAATGCGATTGCCGAGAGGCCGGCGCAACTCGACGGGAATGCTGCCCGCGTGCTCGATCGTGAGGTAGGAAATGCAGCGGCGCGCATCGAGTTGATACGGACCGACGATGGCCTGCGTCGGGCAAATATCGATGCAGGCGGCACAAGTACCGCAGTGATCGGTGGCAGCCACGTCGACCGGCAACGGCAGATCGGTGTAGATCTCGCCGAGAAAGAACCACGAGCCCGCGCGCGAGTTGATGACATTCGTGTGCTTGCCGATCCAGCCAAGGCCGCCATTGCGGGCCAGCGCCTTCTCGAGCACCGGTGCGCTGTCGACAAACACGCGATAGCCGAAGGGACCGACGCTCGCCGTCATGCGATCGGCAAGCTGCTTGAGACGCTGGCGCAGCACCTTGTGATAGTCGCGGCCGAGCGCGTACCGCGAAATGTAGGCGCAAGCGCCGTTGGCTAGCGTCGCGTCCGCATCCGCGGCCTCGCCGGGCCAGTAGTCCATCCGCACGGAGATGACTCGGATAGTGCCAGGCTGCAATTCGGCTGGCCGTGTGCGACGGATACCGTGCCGCGCCATATAGCCCATGTCACCCTGCCGGCCAGCTGCAAGCCAAGCGTTGAGGTGTGCCTCGTCCTCGTCGAGTACGACGCCGCTCACGCCGAGCTGCTGAAAGCCGAGTTCGTCCGCCCAGCGACGCAGGTCGCTCACGAATGCATGCGGATCAGTCAGGACGTCCATTGCATAGGGTCCGGCGCGGGGGAATCCGCCGCTTGCTGACAACACGGGTCAGTATAATGCGGCCATGTTTGAGCTTCCGTCGCCGATCTACCGGGCCGCGCAGGTGCGCGCACTCGATCGCTTTGCGATCGAACGCTGCGGCATTCCGGGCTATAGCCTGATGACACGGGCAGGGGAAGCCGCGTTTCGACTCATGCGCACGCGCTGGCCGGCGGCCGAGCGCATCACTGTGCTCTGCGGACCTGGCAACAATGGAGGCGACGGCTACGTCATCGCGCGGCTCGCGCTTGCGGCCGGCCTCACCGTCCGCGTCGTCGCCCTCAGCGATCCCGCGGCGCTCAAGGGGGATGCGCGCCGCGCCTGGCAGGATCTGATCGCCGCGGGCGGAACCACGCTCGAATGGCAGGACGCCGAGCTCGATCGGGCCGAACTCGTGGTCGACGCCATTTTCGGCACGGGCCTCGATCGGCCCATGCCGCGTGCATATCTCGAGCGCATCGATCAGCTGAACGCGAGCGGCCGCCCCATTCTCGCGATTGATTTGCCGAGCGGCCTCGACGCCGATCGCGGGCAGCCACTCACCAGCGCCGTGCAGGCGGATGCCTGCATCTCGTTCGTCGGACTGAAGATTGGACTTTTCGTTGGTAAGGGGCCGAATTGCGCCGGCCAGTTGTTCTTCGACGATCTCGGCGTCCCTCCCGCACCGCCGGATATCGGTCCGCCGGTTGCCGAGCGCCTCATGGACGTGTCGATCGGGCGTTTGTTGCCGCGACGGGCACGGACCGCTCACAAGGGCGATCATGGACGCGTGCTCATCGTCGGCGGCGGCATCGGGATGCCGGGAGCCGTGCGCCTGGCGGGTGAAGCGTGTCTGCGCGCGGGTGCGGGTCTCGTAACCGTTGCCACGCGCACGCTGAACGTGCCTGCGATTGTCAGCGGCCGCCCGGAGCTCATCTGCCACGGCGTCGAGGATGCCGCGGCGATCGATCCCCTTATCGAGCGCGCGGATGCGATCGCGCTCGGGCCGGGGCTCGGGCAGGATGCCTGGGCGCGTGCGTTGTTCGAACGCGTGATCGCGAGTGCGCGGCCGCTGTTGATCGATGCCGACGCATTGAATCTGCTCGCGGCCAATCCGTCCAAGCGCACTGACTGGGTGCTCACACCGCATCCCGGCGAAGCGGCACGCCTGCTCGGCGTCGACGCATCGGTTGTACAACGTGACCGGCTCGAAGCGCTGCATGCGTTGCTCGATCGCTATGGCGGCGTTGTCGTGCTGAAAGGCGCCGGTACGCTTGTCGGAATGCAGGGTCGGGTGCCCGCTCTTTGCGATCGTGGCAATCCGGGCATGGGCGTCGCCGGCATGGGCGATGTGCTGACCGGAATCATCGCGGGTATCTGGGCGCAGTCGCGCAGTCTCTACGAGTCAGCGTGTGTCGGCGTGCTGGTGCATGCGCTGGCCGGCGATGCGGCCGCGCGCAGGGGTGAGCGCGGCATGCTCGCGAGCGACCTTTATCCGCAGCTGCCGGCGCTCATCAATATGGGAGATTGACGATGGCGAGCGGCACGCGCGCGCCGGCGTCCTGGGCCCTCGATGCCACCGACGAGCACACCACACAGTCGCTCGGCCAGGCGATAGCTCAATCACTGGCTATCATTGACTGCGGGCCTGTGCTGATCACACTGTCGGGCGCGCTGGGTGCCGGCAAGACAACGCTGGTTCGCGCCATTGTTGGCGCGCTTGGGCACGTCGGTCCCGTGCCGAGTCCCAGCTATACCTTGCTCGAGCAATATGAAGCGGGCGGATGGAGCGTTGCCCATCTTGATTGCTATCGATTGCGTGACGCCATCGAGCTCGAGAATCTGGGCGTCAGGGAGCTGCTCGCGGGTCGGCGCCTGCTGCTCGTCGAGTGGCCCGAGAACGTTGCCGGCGGATTGCCAGTCGCGGATCTCGCGATTGCGATCACTGTCAGCGGGGCCTCGCGCCGGAGCGAACTACACGCTCGCTCCCAAGCGGGGGAGGCGCTGCTATCGGCGATCGCGCAGCGAATGCCGGCCGCAAGTTGAGCGCTTGTCCTCATGCATTGGTCGATCTAGAGGTCGTATCTCATTAATTTGTATTGAAAAGGCGGTATCGTCGAGCGTACATTAGCGCCGTGATGCGTACCGCCATCCTGCTCTTTTGCTTTGTCGCCAATGCAGCCTTCGCCGCGACATCGTCGGAGGTGCGCGAAGTGCGCGTCTGGGCAGCGCCTGACAGCACGCGTGTCGTGCTCGACGTCAGCAACCGGATCGAGCACACCCTGTTTACGCTCCATGATCCCGAGCGTGTGGTCGTCGATATCCCGAACGGCCGTATGGGCAAGGCGTCGCTACCTGCCGGGCAAGGCGTCATCAAGCAGATTCGCGGCGCGCCGCGCGAGTCGGGCGATCTGCGCGTGGTCCTGGATCTCGCCCGCCCGGTGCAGGCGAAGAGCTTCATTGCTGTGCCGAACGGCATTTACGGCTATCGACTCGTCATCGATCTGACGCCGCCGGCGGACGCGGTGCCGGTACGAGCCGAACACGCTCCCGGTAACACGGCGCGCGACCTGATCATCGCGATCGATGCGGGCCATGGGGGCGAGGACCCGGGCGCCATCGGCCGCAACGGTACGCGGGAAAAGAATGTCACGCTCGCCATCGCGCGAGCGCTGCGCGATGCGGTGGCCCGCGAGCCTGGCATGCAGCCCTATCTGACGCGCGACGGCGATTATTTTGTGCCGCTGCCGGAGCGGATGCACAAGGCACGCGAGAAGCAGGCCGATCTTTTCGTCTCGATCCACGCCGACAGCATCCGCGATCGCAGCGTCGCGGGATCGTCGGTCTACGTGCTGTCGGCGCGCGGTGCGAGCGATACGGCGGCGCGGATTCTCGCCGAGCGCGAGAACGCGTCGGACCTCGTCGGCGGCGTGTCGCTCGACGACAAGGACAACGTGCTCGCTTCCGTCCTGCTCGATCTGTCGCAGTCAGCGAGCATGACCGCGAGCATGGATGCGGCCGAACGCGTGCTGGGGCAGCTCGACAATGTCGGTGAGGTGCGCAAGACGCGCGTGCAGCAGGCGCGCTTTGTCGTGCTCAAGTCGCCCGACGTCCCGTCGCTGCTCGTTGAAACCGCCTACATCTCCAATCCTGGAGAAGAGCAGCGGCTCAAGGATCCCCAACACCAGGCGCGTCTCGCTGCCGCGATACTCACGGGGGTGCGCGGCTACTTCTACGAGAATCCGCCGCCGGGCACGCGCATCGCGCAGCTTTCCGCCGCGCAGCGCAATGGTCACGCGGAGACGGTAGCCACCGCTACCGCCAGTTCCGCCGAATCGGCGGCGTCGCCCCGGATCATTGCCAGTACGCCCTAGGCCGTTTGCCCCTGAGTGCAATTGAGTCGTCAACCGCCGTGCGCGGTAGACTGCCGCACTTTCCTCGCTCTGAAGTTACCGGCCGATGGCTATCCGGGTTCTCGCTGCTGAGCTCGTCAATCAAATCGCTGCCGGCGAGGTCATCGAACGCCCCGCATCGGTGGTTAAGGAACTCGTCGAGAATAGCCTCGACGCGCATGCGCAGTTGGTTAGCATCGAAGTGGAGAGAGGCGGCGTCGGACTCATCCGCGTCCGCGATGACGGCCACGGTATCGAGCGCGACGAGCTGCCGCTCGCTCTCGCGCGCCATGCGACCAGCAAGATCGCGGCGTTCGATGATCTCGAATCGCTGGCGACGCTCGGCTTCAGGGGCGAAGCCCTGCCGAGTATCGCTTCGGTCTCGCGCCTGACACTCACATCGCGCACGGCCGCGGACCCGCACGGCTGGCGGGTGAGCGTCATCGATGGCGCGATCGGACCGGTTGAACCCGTCGCGCATCCCGTCGGGACGAGCGTCGAGGTGCGGGATCTGTTCTTCAACGTTCCCGCCCGGCGCAAGTTCGTGCGTTCCGAAAACACCGAGCAGCAGCACATCGCACGCGTTGTTGAACGTCTGGCGCTGGCGAGCTTCTCCGCCGGTTTTGGCCTGAAGATACGCGGCAAATCGGTACTCACAGTGCCGCCGGCTTGCGATCAACTCGGGCGCGAGCAGCGCGTCGCGACGATCTGTGGCGCAGAGTTCCTCGAGCACGCGTTCCATATCGAACACACGGCCCTTGGCATGCGCTTGAGTGGCTGGCTGGCAGCGCCGACCTTCAGCCGCAGCCAGGCGGATCTGCAGTATTTCTGCGTCAACGGCCGCATGTTGCGCGATCGCATGCTCGGCAACGCCGTGCGAGTCGGTTACCGCGACGTGCTTTTTTCCGGGCGTCATCCGGCGTACCTGCTGCACCTGGATCTCGACAGCCGCGTCGTCGACTGCAACGCGCATCCACAGAAACTGGAAGTGCGGTTTCGCGATCCACGTTCGGTGCACGACTTCATATTTCGCACGGTGGAGCACGCGCTGCTCGCAACACGGCCGGCCGCCGGCGTTTTGGGCTCGGCGAATCGTGCGGGGCTTTTTCCGGGTCATGGGCGAGGCCATGGAGACGAGATCAATGCCGAGCCGGCGAACGCAGCGGCAGAGAATCAACTGGGCATGCTGCTCGGCGAACCGCGCGCCGAATATCGGCCGAGCGCGGTTCACCACCACGGGGAAACGGCAGCGCACCCAACGACAGGCGCCGCGCCGCCGCTCGGATACGCGCTCGCCCAGCTGCACGGCGTCTATATTCTTGCCGAGACGAGCGATGGCCTTGTGCTGGTCGACATGCACGCGGCACACGAACGCGTGCTCTACGAGCGGCTCAAGAAATCGCTCAACGGCGGGGCCACGGCTCATCAGAGACTTCTGGTGCCGGTAACGCTCGCGGTGAGCCGCGATGAAGCGGAGCTCGCCGAGCGCGAGCAGCAGGAGTTTGCGCGCCTCGGATTCGAGATCGACCGGATCGATCGCGAACAGATCGCCGTGCGTCAGGTGCCCGCGTTGTTTGCGGACCGCGATGTGGGGGCGATCGTGCGCGATGTGCTTGCCGATCTGCGTCAACATGGCACCACGCGTCGCTTCATTGAAGGTGCGAACGAATTGCTCGCGACGGTCGCCTGTCATGCCGCCGTACGTGCGCACCGTGAGCTCACGTTGCCGGAAATGAATGCGCTGCTCCGCGAGATGGAGACGACCGACCGCGCCGATCAATGCAATCACGGGCGACCGACCTGGACGCGCATCACGATGCCGGAGCTCGACCGGCTATTCCTGCGCGGCCGCTGAACCTGCTTCG
>JBGPLJ010000158.1:0-8088 GCA_041486385.1 Steroidobacteraceae bacterium | reverse complement strand
GTGGATCCGCCAGGCCATCACGCGTTCGATCGCCGACCAGGCGCGCACCATCCGTATTCCGGTGCACATGATCGAGACGATCAACAAGTTGAATCGCATCTCGCGTCAGATGCTGCAGGAGATGGGCCGCGAGCCGACTCCGGACGAGCTTGCCGTGCGCATGGAAATGCCGGAAGACAAGGTGCGCAAGGTCCTGAAGATCGCGAAAGAACCCATCTCGATGGAAACGCCCATCGGCGATGACGAGGACTCGCACCTCGGCGATTTCATCGAGGATACGTCGGTCGATTCACCGATCGATTCGGCGACGATGGAATCGCTCCGTGAGACGACGCATTCCGTGCTCGCAGGCCTCACGCCGCGCGAAGCCAAGGTGCTGCGCATGCGCTTCGGCATCGACATGAATACCGACCATACCCTCGAGGAGGTCGGCAAGCAGTTCGACGTCACGCGCGAGCGTATTCGTCAGATCGAAGCGAAGGCGTTGCGCAAGCTTCGCCATCCGAGCCGCAGCGAGCAGCTGCGCAGCTTCCTCATGGACGATTGAACCTGGGCGCTATTTCTCACGCTTGAGCTCATAGCTCGCAAACGTCGACCACGACCGGTCTTTGGCCTGACTCTCGATCAGGAGCGACCAGGCTCCGGTGTCGGGATGGCGGGTGAAGGTGTCGCGGAACCATCCGTCCGCATACGGGAAGATGAGTATCAGTACTTCGCCGTTCCGGCGGCCCGTCGCGACAACCCGCGCTCCGGCGGCGCCGAATCGGTCGAGCCAGTGACCGACGTACTCTGCAGTCTTGTCGTCGAATCCGAGGTACAGATCGGCCTCGTACTGCGGTGAGGCCGCCGCGTCAATCATGTGCAGCCTGACGAAACCGCCCATGAGCACACGCCCGGCGAAGGCGTGATATCGGACCGGCTGACCGCCAAGAGTCCCGCGCATGTCCCACTTGCCGAGGAGAGCATCGAGATATTGCTTGTCGGCGGACGCATCGCGCTCGGCACCTTGCGCAGGGAGAATGCACGCGGCGAACGCGAGTACGGATGCGCAGACCGCCATTGAAACGCGGTAACGAGGTGCGCGCCGCGGAATTGCCGTACTAGTCATATCGATTGCCCCCGATTTCGATCCAGCCCGCCTCATGCTTGCCCAGAGGATCCTTGTGGGTCCAGTGCATGAGGCCGCCATTCTCGTTCCAGTCGTACTCACCGTGCACCTTGACCGATGCGCCGGGCGTGAGACCCGCGACGCGCCGCGCGAGATCGATGTTGTGCGCAACCAGCAGCGTCTGCCCGGAGGGCAGCCGCATGATGAATCGCTGATGCCGTGACCCCTGCGTGTCATCGCCGAGCACGCGTTCGACCGTTCCTTCCACCGTCAGGACGCTGCCACTGCGATGCTCGCGATAGGCGTCCTCCGCCGCGCCGACATCCGTGCTCGCAGCCAGTTTGCCGAGGTCGATCGGCGTGGCGTCGTGCTTGTGCCAGTAGTAGTAGCCGGCGCTCGCCACCAGGCCAATGAGAACGATCTTCTTCAACACGTGCCGCAACTCCTCAATGCCGGCTGCCCCGGCGCGCGCCCTTGCCCCGTCAGTGACCTGACGCCTTATTGCAGCGGTCCTCGAGCTCGGCGACCTTGCCGCGGAAGGGCGGGACGTTTGGGTCCTTCGCCCGATCCGACACATTCTTGACGACAGCGCGCGATTCATCGATGAGCGTCTGATCGTCGAGCTGACTGTAGCCTTCACTCATGCACTTGCAGACTTTCTGTGCCTGACTCGGATTGGGTTTTTTCTTGGCTTCGAGGAGGCAGAGCGGCAGCACCATCGTTCGGGTCGATGTGATCACGCATTCTGCGAACGCGCGCTCATAGAACGGACCGGCAACCCGACTGTCGCGCCCCAGAAGGCCGCGCGCGAGTTCGGGATCGGTGACTGCGCGGATCTTGCCCGCCATGCATTGGCACTTGGTCTTTTCGAGCGCGTCATTGCGGAGTTTGTCCTCGGGTGTGAGCTTGTCGCCGGCGGCAAGCATGGACTTCAGGCGTTGCGCATGATCTTTGTGGCATTGAGCCTCGTAGGTGGTGGCGAAATCGCCGAGCGGTGGCGCGGGCTCTTCCGCAGCCTGTGCGAAGCCGACGAGAAGAAGGGCGCTCAAGGCCAGAGTCAGTAGTTTCATTGGGATTCCTACGCGATGCGCTGCTGCTCAAAGATTGTGCAATCTACCGTATGTCGTGCCCCGATACGCAGCGCAGTTGCACTGGCGGCGCCCGGGCAGACCCGCAATTCAATGACTTCGGCGGTGGCATGGGGCTTGCTTGAGTCCTGCCATCCAGCGACTGCTCTCTGCCGGGTGTGTGCTCCCGATGCGTCTGCCGTCCCTCAAATTCTTGAAGACCTTTCAGGTCGCGGGCAACTTTGCGAGCTTCAAACTCGCAGCGGCCGAGCTGTTCGTTACACCGTCCGCGGTCAGTCACCAGATCAAGGCGCTCGAGCGGCACCTCGGCGTGCAGCTCTTTGAGCGCGGCACGCGCTCGCTCACGCTGACCGCCGGCGGCGCACGCTACCTCGGGCAGATCGACGATGTGTTCGCGCGCCTGGAGTCGGTGACCGACCAGCTGAGGGCGCGCTACGGCCGAACGATCGTACGGCTGCATGCACCGCCGTTCTTTGCGAGCGAGATGCTGTTGCCGCGCCTCGCCTCGTTTTCACAGGCGCACGAGGCACTCGATATTCTCATCGAGACCTCCGTGCCGCATCCGCGCACCCACGCGCCGGAAGCGGATCTGTCGATCGTCGTCGGCACCGGCCCCTGGGACGGGTTCGTCGCGCATCCACTCTTTGCGCAGAATTTCGTACCGGCATGCGCGCCCGCGCTGCTCGCTTCGACTCCGATCCGTGCAATCACTGATCTTGACGCCGGCACGCTGATCGTCGACGAGGGACGGCGCGATGACTGGGATCGCTGGGCGGAGGCCAACGGACTCGAGCGGCTGCGCCCCGGGCGGCTGCTGCGCCTCGACACGATGTCGGCTGTGATTCGCGCGGCGGAGAAAGGCCTCGGCGTCGCGCTCGTACCCGCGGCGCTCAGTGCGCGACGCTTCAAGTCGGGCCGGCTCACGCGCCTGTTCGCGGCCGAGCTGCAGACGCGCGAGAGCTACGTACTGCTCGCGCGACCGGAGGATGCGCGGCGTGACGAGGTTGGCGAATTGACACGCTGGATTCTCGCGGAGTGCAGCCTGCCGAGCGCTGCGTGAGGGTGTGATGACGCTCGCGCGCCGGCGACACACGCGATGCATGAGCGATTTGGCGGTGTGCTCGAAAATTACTCGTTTGTCGCGGCGCGCGCCGCTCGCATAACGTAGGCCCCGCGTTTCACCCCCCTCGTGTTCTCTTCCAAGGAGAGTTGTCATGTGGAGCATTCATCGTCGAATCATGCCGCGAGCCCTGGTGCTCGCCGCCTCGCTTGCCGCGCTGCCAGCCCTGTCCGTCGCAAAGCCGTCGGACGTCGCGCTCAATGGCTGCGCCCAGCAAGTCGTGTCGGAGTTCGCGGCGCGTCAAGGCCTAACACCGAAGTACTCGGTGAATCTCGATCAGCGTCGCAGCTTCAGGGACTTTGGTGCGGCTGAGCCGGCGATCTATCGCTTCACGCTTGAGGCCCGCGATCCGAAGACGGGTCTGCTGGTGGCGCGCGCGGAATGCGATGCGCGATACACCGGCGAGGTCGTTGCATTTCGAACGCTGCCGCTCGCCGCGCAATCCATGGCGGCAAAAGGAGAATAGTAACAATCGGCCTTCTCGGTCCCGACCGGCCCGGGTTCTGAAGCCAGAACCGATCAGTTCGCCGCACCCCCCGCGTGTCGGATTGCAGTTCGGCTTCCAGAGCCCGGGTCGAGTCGACCGGAGCGCGCCCGCTCAGGCCATACCTGCTATTTGCCGTTTCTCCCGCCCGCTGTTGCGGCGGCCGCCGTTGCACACGGACGGGACCCGCCCTTCAGGCATGTTCCTCGATCGCGGTTCTCGGTAAACTCAATTCCATCGTTTGATCGCGAACCTTCGCCCGGCCGGGTGGCGCCGGGACGATGCGTCCGCAATTCTAGAGGTACTCCATGGTTCTTCCGCGGCCCCGGGCATGCGGCATTTCGGCGACCCTGTTGCTCGTGGCGCTCTTGGGCGGCTGCGGCTCGGATCAGGGCGGCGCTCCGCCCGCGCCCGAAGTGATTGTGGACACCGTGACGAAGCAGGATCTGCCGATCAAGCTTTCGTATCCCGCGCGCGTGGCAGGGTCACGCGTCGTGGAAGTGCGCGCCCGTGTGAACGGCACCGTGGTCGAGCGCGCCTATAAAGAAGGTCAGGTCGTCAAAGCGGGCGACCTGCTGTTTCGCATCGATCCCGCGTCCTACCAGGCCAATTATGATCGTGCTGCCGCGCAGGTCGACAGCGAACGCGCAAATCTCGATGAGTCGCGCCGTCAGTTCGATCGCGTCAAGACGCTCGCCGCGAGCGGCGCGGTGAGTCAGCGTGACTATGATCAGGCTGCGTCGACACTTGCGAAATCGCAGGCGGCGTTCACCGTGGCCGAGGCTGCGCAGCGTGAAGCCAGGCTCGACCTCGGCTATACCGCGGTGCGTGCGCCTGTTGCCGGCATCGCCAGCAAAGAAGCGGTCACCGTCGGTAACACTGTCGATGGCAAGAGCGGCGCCGGCGGCGATCTGCTCACCTCGATCGTGCAGGCGAACCCCGCGTACGCCGAGTTCTCCGTGGCGGAAGAGGAATATCTGCGGATGCGCGAACTCGCCAAGGTCCGGCCCGGCGGTGTTGCCGCAGCGATCACGTCCGGGTCCACCTGCAAGACGGAAGGTCTGGTCGACCTCACCGACTCCTTCGTCAATAGCTCCACGGGGACCATACGCGCGCGCGCCGTCTTCCAGAACGCCGACGGCTGCCTCGTGTCGGGACAGTTCCTCGCTCTCGAGATCACGGGCCTGTCGCTCCCCGATCGCATCGCGGTGCCGAAGACCGCCGTGCTGTTTGGCCAGACCGGTGCCACCGCCTGGGTTGTCGGCGATGACAATGTCGTTGAGCCCCGGCCGCTCGTGATTCACGAGAGCTGGCAGGACGGCTGGATCATCGACGGCGGCTTGAATCCGGGCGAGCGCATCGTGGTCGAAGGAATTCTGAAAGTGAATCCGGGCATGAAGGTGATTCCGCTCACGCGCGAGGAACAAGCAGCCCGCAACGCAAAAGCCGCTACCGCCCCGGCCGGCGCCGCTCCACACGCGGCTCAGTAGCCAGCGTCCCGCGCCCGCTCATGTGGTCGTCCTTCTTTATCCGCAGGCCGATATTCGCGAGCGTCCTGTCGATCATCATCGTGCTGATGGGTATCGGCGCGATGTTGAAGCTGCCGGTCGATCGCTATCCGAACATTCTCCCGCCGCAGATCCAGGTCGACGCGAGTTATCCGGGCGCGAGCGCTGAAGTCATCGCGGAGTCGGTGGCCGCGCCACTCGAGCAACAGGTGAACGGCGCGGTCGGCATGATCTACATGTCGTCCTCGAGCAGCGCGAGCGGCAACATGACGCTCTCCGTTACGTTTGAGACCGGCACGGATCCGGATCGGGCGCTGATGGAAGTGAACAACCGCGTGCAGGCCGCGCTGCCCACCTTGCCGGAGGAAGTGCGGCGCCTCGGCGTCGTTGCGCACAAATCGCAGTCCGGCATCCTGGGTTTCGTCACGCTGAGCGGCGACAGCAACCGTTACGACGCCATCTACGTCAGCAACTATGCCCAACGCAATGTCGTCGAGGAGTTGCAGCGGGTACCGGGAGTCGGCAGCGCGAGCCTTTTCAGTGCGCAGTACTACGCCATGCGCATCTGGCTCGATCCGCAGCGCTTGAATGCGCTCGGCCTCACTCCGACGGACGTCGCACAGGCGCTGCGCGAGCAGAATGCGGAGCTGCCGGCGGGCAGCATCGGCGCGGAGCCGCTCAAGAAGCCGGTCGACTTTACCTTCACGATGACGACGCAGGGCCGGCTCTTTACGCCCGAAGAGTTCGAACGCATCGTCGTCCATCGCAATGCGGATGGCGGCGTCGTGCGCATCAAGGATGTGGCGCGCGTTGAACTGGGCGCCGAAAGCTACGGACTGCATGCCACGTTGAACGGCAAGGCGACCGTGCCGCTCGGCCTCTTTTTGCAACCCGGCGCCAATTCGCTCGACGCCATGGATGGCGTGCGCAAGGCGATGGCGCAAATCTCGAAGAACTTCCCCGCGGGCCTGCACTACGAAATTCCGTTCGACTCGACGGACTTCGTGCGTATCTCGATCAAGGAAGTCTTTCAGACGCTGCTCATCGCTTTCGTGCTCGTCTTCGCGATCGTCTATCTCTTTCTCGGCAACTGGCGTGCCACGCTCATTCCGAGCCTCGCGGTGCCGGTGTCGTTGATCGGCGCCTTCGCCGGCATGTACGCGCTTGGGTTTTCCATCAACACGCTGACGCTATTCGGCATGGTGCTCGCCATCGGCATCGTCGTGGACGATGCGATCGTCGTGCTCGAAAACGTCGAGCGCATCATGCACGAAGAGCATGTCGACGCGGCCACAGCTACCGAGAAGACCATGGAGCAGGTCACCGGACCGGTGATCGCCATCGTGCTCGTGCTCACCGCTGTTTTCGTTCCGGTCGCCTTTCTCGGCGGACTGACCGGCGTCATGTACAAGCAGTTCGCGATCACCATTGCAGTGTCGGTGGCGATCTCGGGCTTCGTGGCCCTCACCTTGACGCCAGCGCTGTGCGCAAGCCTCCTGCGCGCCGAGGACAAGGAGGAATTCGAATTCCTGCGCAGGTTCGGCGCCTGGTTTGCACGCCGCTCCGACCGCTATGCCCATGGCGTTGGCAAGATTATCCGTCACGGCTTTCTCGCGACCGGCGTGCTTGCCGCGGTCGGCGCTGCCTCGCTCGTGCTGCTCCATTTCGTACCGGGCGCTCTGGTGCCAGAGGAAGATCAGGGCTTCGTGATGTCGGTGGCGATCCTCCCCGACGGCGCCTCACTCTCGCGCACCGCCGCGGTCGTGAAGCAGCTCGACGACTATGCGGTGAGCAACCCGATCTTCAGGAACAGCGTCAGCCTCATTGGCTACGACTTTCTGTCGGGCGGGCTGCGATCGAGCAGCGCCATCAAGTTCTACATACTGAAGGACTGGAAGGAGCGGCGCGAGGCGTCGAAGAGCAGCGCAGCGACCGCGCAGGGGCTCGCGATGTACGGCGCCGCCAAGATCAACGATGCGCGTATCCTCGCGTTCAATCCGCCGCCGATCTTCGGGCTCAGCACCACGGGCGGCTTCGACTTCTATATCCAGAGCCGCGCCAATTCAGACTACAAGCGGCTCGCGGGCGTCGTCGGCCAGCTCATGGGGCGCGCCTTCAAGGATCCGAAGCTCATGAACGTGTTCACCGTATTCAGCGTGAACACGCCGCAGATCCGTCTCGAGATCAACCGCGACAAGGCCGCGGAGATGGGCGTGAGCCTCACGCAGCTTTTTGAAGCGACGCAGTCGACGTTCGGTTCCTTCTACGTGAACGATTTCAATCGCGAGGGCCGTACCTTTCACGTGCTGATGCAGGCGGAAGGTGGGGCGCGCGACAAGATCGAGGATCTGCGCAACGTCTCCGTGCGCTCCGCGTCGGGCGATCTGGTGCCGCTCACCGCGCTCGTAACGCCGGTGCTCGACACGGGTGCCGAGCTGGTCGATCGCTACAATGGCTTTCCAGCGATCAAGATGTCCGGCTCGCCGAAGCCCGGTGTCGCTTCCGGCGCCGCCATTCTGGAACTGGAGAAGATCGCCCGCGAGGTGCTGCCGCAAGGCTATACGCTCGCATGGACGGGCTCCGCGTATCAGGAAAAGGAAGTCGGCAACACGGCGCTCATCGCGATCTGCGCGGGGCTGCTCGTCGTATTCCTGGTGCTCGCCGCGCAATACGAACGCTGGACGCTGCCGATCGCGGTCGTGCTTTCCGTGCCCTTTGCGCTGCTCGGCGCGCTGGTCGCGGTGTGGCTGCGCGGCCAGCATAACGACATCTATTTTCAG
>JBGPLJ010000157.1:0-8100 GCA_041486385.1 Steroidobacteraceae bacterium | reverse complement strand
GACACACCCGTGACACAGGTCATGACGCCGATGGGAAATGCGGCGCTGATGTTCTTCAGATTGTTGCCCGTCGCGTCGACGACCTTGAGCCAGCGGTCGTTCGGCACCAGCGAGCGCTGCCGCGGCATGTCGATGACCAGCGCGCCGCTCAGGTATTGGCCGGTCAGTGAGGCGGGCGTATTTTCCAGATCGGCGGGCAGACCGCGCGCGACGATTTCACCGCCGTGCACGCCAGCTCCCGGCCCCAGGTCAACCACATAGTCCGCCTTGCGAATCGCCTCTTCGTCGTGCTCGACGACGATTACGGTGTTGCCGATGTCGCGCAGGTGTTCGAGCGTCGCCAGCAGGCGCGCGTTGTCACGCTGATGCAGGCCAATCGATGGCTCATCGAGGATATACATCACACCGACGAGGCCCGAGCCGATCTGGCTCGCAAGGCGGATGCGCTGTGCTTCGCCGCCGGACAGGGTATCGGCGCTGCGTTCGAGCGTCAGATAGTTGAGGCCGACGTCGACGAGAAAACGCAGGCGGTCGCGAATCTCCTTGACGATCTTGGCCGCAACTTCGCCGCGCCAGCCATCGAGCTTCAATTCGGCGAAGAACGCGAGGGCGTTGACGACCGACAGGCGGGTGATCGACGGTAGCGGCCGGCCCGCAACGAACACGTGGCGGGCGGCGCGATTGAGCCGCGTGCCTTCGCAATCCGGGCACGCGCGGCTCGACAGATACTTCGCCAGCTCTTCGCGCACCGTCACCGATTCCGTTTCGCGATAGCGGCGCTCGAGGTTCGGCAGAATGCCCTCGAAAGAATGCTTGCGCTTGGTGGTTCCACCCTGGCCGTCGAAGTAACGGAAATCTATTTCCTCCTTGTCGCTGCCATGCAGAAGCATTTGCTGGATCGCGGGCGGCAGCTCGTCGTAGGGCGTTTCGATGTCGAAACCGTAGTGCTGCGCGAGCGCCTGGATCATCTGAAAGTAGTAGGCATTGCGCCGGTCCCAGCCGCGGATCGCGCCGCCCGCAAGACTCAGGTGGGGATGATTCGCGACACGCTGGGGATCGAAGAACTGCTTCACACCCAGACCGTCGCAGGACGGACAGGCGCCGGCCGGGTTGTTGAATGAGAACAGGCGCGGTTCGAGCTCGGAAATACTGTAACCGCAGATGGCGCAGGCGAACTTGTTGGAAAACACGAGCTCATCGCGCTTCTTGTCGCTGCGTTGGGTCGCGTCGAGGAGCGCGACGCGAGCCACGCCGTCACCGACGCGGAGCGCCGTTTCGAAGGATTCGGCCAGTCGCTGCGACACATCGGGGCGCACTTTGATCCGGTCGACCACGGCTTCGATCGTGTGCTTGCGCCGCGCGTCGAGCTTCGGCGGATCGTCGAGCTCGATCACGCGGCCGTCGACCCGTCCGCGCACGAAGCCCTGGCCGCGCAGTTCCTCGAAGATTTCCGCGTGCTCGCCCTTGCGGTCGTTGATGACCGGCGCAAGGAGCATGAGGCCCGCGCCTTCCGGATAGGCGAGCACCTGATCGACCATCTGGCTCACGGTCTGCGCCGCGAGATCCATCCCGTGATCGGGACACCGCGGAATACCGGCCCGCGCATAAAGCAGGCGCTGATAGTCGTAGATCTCCGTAACCGTGGCCACGGTCGAGCGCGGATTGTGCGATGTCGATTTCTGTTCGATCGAGATCGCGGGCGACAGGCCTTCGATCGTGTCGACGTCCGGCTTCTCCATGATGGAGAGAAACTGCCGCGCATAAGCGGACAGCGATTCGACGTAGCGCCGCTGGCCTTCCGCGTAGATCGTGTCGAAAGCGAGTGACGACTTGCCGGAGCCGGAGAGGCCGGTAAAGACGATCAGCCGATCCCGAGGCAGGTCGAGATCGAGATTCTTGAGATTGTGCGTACGCGCCCCGCGTATGCGTATGGTCTGCATGGGTCCGGCCGTCGAAAAATGCGACAACCGGCTAATATACCTGTCCGCGCGCGCAAGCTCACGGCAAAGCGACTGGATGCGCGGCCTCAAGGAGCGGCTATGGACTATCGATCGCTCACTTCAAGGGATCCAGGCACTCACAATCACCGGGATCGGGCTCTATTTGCTGGCAGCAGGACTCTTGAGCTTTCTGAGCAGAGGCATTGACGTCTACTTTCAATACCGCTACTTCGTCGCTGAATTCCACGGCGAGGATTGGAGTATCGGCGTCGATAACGCAAGCCGGCTGGCTGGCCACGCTCTGTTTGCCGCGGGCGGCCTTGCCATCGTGCTCGGGGCCCGCGGATTGTCTCGTCTGATCAATCGCGTGAGAGGATATTCTTGGGAGGATGCTTAAGACCGGTGCCCGCCGCGACAGAATAACGCCGCACTCGCGGCCGTTTTCCGCGCGCAGAGCCGGGCCCGAGCCACTAGAATAGGGCCTGACAAATACTCTAAAGAGTCCGGGGAGTCGGCCATGGCCAGCAGAGGCGTCAACAAAGTCATTCTCATCGGTCATCTGGGCGCCGATCCCGAGACACGGGCCATGCCGAGCGGCATGACCGTCGCGAACATCCGCCTGGCGACCACGGAGTCATTCAAGGATAAGAGTGGCGAATGGCAGGAGCGCACCGAGTGGCACAACGTCGCGCTCTTCGGCCGCATGGGCGAAGTCGCGGGCGAATATCTGCGCAAGGGCTCGCAGGTCTATATCGAAGGCCGCCTGCGCACGCGCAAGTGGCAGGACAAGCAGGGCAACGATCGGTACACCACCGAAATTGTCGCGAACGACATGCAGATGATCGGCGGCCGTGGCGGCGGCGGTGCCGCGCGTGAAGGGGCTGGTGCCGAGGCACGCGAGCCGCGCGAATCCCGGGAGCAGGGCGAGCCGGTGACAACGAGCACCGAGCGCGACGCGTTCGACGACGATATTCCTTTCTAGAGGGGTCCCCTCCAGACCGGCGCTCTCCCGGCCAGTCTGTCCCACCACCCGTGGCGGCGAGCCTCGTGCGACGCAAAAGCGGCTGTGCGTGATCGCACGCATCCGTTCCGCGGGCGATTTCGTAATGGATGTGTCTCAGGTCCGGTCTATCATTTGAATCCACAGGCTAAGGAAAGTGAAGAAGCATGTATCGCAGGCGGCCGGTGCTCCAGATCGTTGTACTTGTCTAAGAGCCGCCGTTCCATCCAACTACCTTATTGAGGGGGCTATCCATGTCAATTAATCGACGTGATTTCGGCAAGGTATTGCTCGGAGTCGCCGGTGGCGTGATCGCGGGCTCGCAGCTGCAAGGCAGCGTGTTCGCGGCCGACGCGGCTGCTTCGGCCGAAAAACACGCCTGCAAAGGCTTGAACTCATGCAAAGGCAAAGGCGCCTGCAGCACTGGCGACGGCGGCTGCGCCGGCAAGAACTCCTGCAAGGGCAAAGGCGGCTGCGCCACGGCCAAGCATGATTGCAAGGGCCACAACGAGTGCACGGGCCAGGGCGGCTGCAAGTCGGGTGACGCCGGTTGCGCCGGCAAGAACTCCTGCAAGGGCAAGGGCGGCTGTCAGAGCCCGGTTAATCCCAAGCACATGCAGTAGTACAGAGCGTATAGCGCGAATAGCCCCTCACCCTGGCCTCTTCCCGTTCATCCGGGACGGGACTGGGGTGAGGGGGTCCGCTGACACGCCATGACCACCGCAAATCGCTGGAACCTCCCCGACCTCGGGCTCGGAGTGGGTCTGCGCACCGCGCATTTTCGCCACATCGTGGAGAAGTGGCCGCGGATGGACTGGTTCGAGATCGTGTCTGAGAACTTCGTCGACACCGAAGGGCGGCCGCTCTACTACCTTGATCAGATCGCCGAGCGCTATCCGATCGTGATGCATGGCGTGTCGCTTTCGATCGGCAGCACCGACCCGATCGATTTTGAGTTCCTGGGCAAGCTGAAGAAGCTGGCCGCACGCGTTGAGGCCGTGTGGATGGGCGATCACATCTGCTGGACCGGCGTCGCGGGACTCAATGGCCACGATCTTTATCCGGTGCCATACACCGAAGAGAGTCTGCAACACATGATTGAGCGCGTGCGCACGTGTCAGGATTTCCTCGAGCGCCCGCTGGTGCTCGAGAACCCCTCGACGTATCTGACGTTCCGCGCGTCGAGCATGACGGAACAGGAATTCATCGCGCGCCTCGCCGAAGAATCCGACTGCGCGCTGCTCCTCGACGTCAACAATGTGTACGTCACGTGCCGCAACCACGACCTGGATCCGTTCGAGTATCTCGCGCCGATTCCCTACGAGCGCGTCGTGCAGATTCATCTTGCCGGGCACACCGATCACGGCACGCATTGCATCGACACGCACAATGGCCGCGTGACCGACGCCGTGTGGGATCTTTACGCCGAAGTGCAGCGTCGCCGCGGCAACACCGCGACGCTCCTCGAATGGGATGCCGATGTGCCCAAATTCGACGTGCTGCAGCGTGAAGTGGGCCGTGCCAACCGCTTCCGGGATCAGCTGCGCGTAGCGAACGCGTGACTACCAGCGCCGAAGCAAAGAACCTGGAGCGGCTTGAACGCTGGATGCTGGCCGTCGTCATGCATCCCAAAGGCGCCAGCGGCGGTGTCGCGGCGCCGGGTGCGCGTGGCTTGCTCCCGGCGGCTGCGCGCGATCTCGAGACAGTCGTTACGCGTTCCAGGCAATTGTCCGCGCTCGATCGTCTCGGCATTTATGCCGAGATGTATTACCTGCGCTTGCTCGAAGTGCTGGCGGCCGAGTACCCGACCACGCGCACCGTGCTCGGCGCACGGAGGTTCGCGCAGGCGTGCCGCGCGTACCTCGAACGCCACCCGTCGACCGACCGAACGCTGCAGTCGTTGAGCGTCGATTTTCCAAAGTTTCTTAAGCGCCGGTTGCGCGGCCAGAAGGGTGCGCGGCTCGCTGTCGACGTGGCCCGCATCGAACGTGCAATGGAAGAAGTATTCGACGCACCGCGTGCCGAGCCGCTGAAGTTCGAGCAACTGAAGAAGATTCCCGCGGATCAATGGGGCACCCTGCGCTTGAAGCTGACCCCCGCGCTGCGGCTCCTGGCGCTCAACTGCGCGGCCAACGAATACATGGCGGCGCTGCGTTCGCGACGCAAAGCGCGCGCACCCGCAGCGCGTCCCTCGTTCGTGATCGTCTACCGCAACCGTTTGCGCGCATGGCGGATGACAGTGACGCGCGAACAATTCGCGCTGCTCGGGCTTCTCGGCAAGGGCTGGCCCATCGGCCGAGCGGTCTACCAGAGCTGCCGCCATATG
This sequence comes from Steroidobacteraceae bacterium, assembly GCA_041486385.1. GTDB lineage: Bacteria > Pseudomonadota > Gammaproteobacteria > Steroidobacterales > Steroidobacteraceae > JBGPLJ01. The sequence continues at coordinate 2,834 of JBGPLJ010000157.1, read as the reverse complement.
CGCGTGCGGCCTGAGCGTCTCTCGACAATGCTCTCCGAGTGGTTCCGCGACTGGTCGGCAGCCGGGCTCCTGGTCGAAATTGCCGGGCCCATATAAGTATTAAGTCACTGACCTGCCAAGCTTTTTATCAGGGCAGGCGTCCTCTTGGCTTCATGTTCGGGGCGAAAAACTGTAACGTAGGCGCCCTTTGATGGAGCCCCCAAAGGCGCATGGCCGGCCACCTCTATATCCGCACCTTCGGCTGTCAGATGAACGAATACGACTCGGCGCGACTCGCCGATGTCCTGCGCGCTGCCGGCGGCTACGAACCGACCGATGACCCCGCACAAGCCGATCTGCTCCTCGTCAATACCTGTTCCGTGCGTGAGAAGGCGCAGGAGAAGGTGTTCTCGCTGCTGGGCGAGTGGCGCCTGCTGAAGGAGCAGCGTCCCGGCGTGATCATCGGTGTCGGCGGCTGCGTCGCAAGCCAGGAAGGCGCGGGCATCACCAGGCGCGCACCGTTCGTGGATCTCGTGTTCGGACCGCAGACGCTGCATCGATTGCCCGAAATGCTCGCCGAACTCGGCAAGTCGGGGCGTTCGGTGGTTGACGTCAGCTTTCCGGAGATCGAGAAGTTCGACCGCCTGCCCGAGCCGCGCGCGCACGGCGCGACCGCGCTCGTTTCCATCATGGAAGGCTGCAGCAAGTTCTGTACGTTTTGCGTCGTGCCATATACGCGCGGCGAAGAAGTGAGCCGCCCATTCGCGCAGGTGATGACGGAGGTCGCAGCGCTCGCGCGGCAGGGCGTACGCGAAGTGACGCTGCTCGGCCAGAACGTCAATGCGTACGAAGGCGCGCGCGAGGACGATTCAACCGCCGACCTCGCCGATCTTGTTCGCGCGATCGCAGCTCTCGATGCCATCGAGCGTATCCGCTTCACGACTTCGCATCCGCGTGAATTCACCGATCGTCTGATCGCAGCTTTCGCCGACGTGCCGAAACTCGCGAATCATCTGCATCTGCCGGTGCAGAGTGGCTCGGATCGCGTGCTGGCGCTCATGGGGCGCGGCTACACGGTGCTCGAGTACAAAGCGCAGATCCGCAAGCTCCGCGCGGTGCGGCCCGACATCAGCCTGTCCACCGATTTCATCATCGGATTCCCCGGCGAAACGGATCGCGACTTCGAAGCGACGATGAGACTCATCGAGGAGGTCGGGTTCGACCAGTCCTTCAGTTTTCTCTACAGTCGCCGGCCCGGCACGCCTGCCGCTTCACTGCCCGACGAAGTGCCGCTCGCCACCAAGCAGCAACGACTCGAGACATTGCAGGCGCGCATCAACCGCGAAGCGCGCGCCATCAGCGCACGCATGGTCGGCCGCGTGGAACGTGTTCTGGTCGAACGGCCGTCGCGCCGCGACGCCCGGCAGCTCGCCGGGCGCACGGAGAACAATCGCTGGGTCAATTTCGACGGGCCGTCCGCGCTCATCGACGAATTCGCGCGCGTGGTCATCACCGAAGCCATGCCCAATTCGCTGCGTGGTCGGCTCATCGCGGCTGGCGCGGGCTCCGTCACGTGAACACGGCGGTTGCGGTGCGCGAGCTCACGCTCGAGCCAAATGACAACGCGCGGCTCGCGCAATTGTGCGGACCGATGGAAGCGAACCTCAAGCTGATCGAACAGCGGCTGGGTGTTGAGCTGCGCCGCCGCGGCAATCAGTTCTCGATTCTTGGCGAGGCCCAGGCGGCCGCGCTGGCCGTCGATGTTCTTGGCAGTCTTTTCGACGCCACCGGCCGCGAGACGCTGACGGCCGAGCAGGTGCATCTGGTCGTGCAGGAGGCAAGCGCCGAGGGCCAAACGAGCGCCGACGGCAGCGGCGATGAGGTTCGCGTGCAGACCCAGAGGGGTGGCATCCGCGCGCGCGGCGCGAATCAGCGCGAGTATCTTGCGCACATCCGCACTCTCGATCTGACCTTCGGCATTGGCCCGGCGGGCACCGGCAAGACGTATCTCGCAATTGCGTGCGCCGTGGAAGCGTTGCAGACCGATCGCGTGCGGCGGCTCGTGCTCGTGCGGCCGGCAGTCGAAGCGGGCGAGCGGCTCGGCTTCCTGCCGGGCGACATGGCGCAGAAGATCGATCCCTATCTGAGGCCGATGTTCGATGCGCTCTACGAAATGATGGGCTTCGAGAAAGTGGCCCGGCTGATCGAGCGCAACGTGATCGAGGTCGCGCCGCTCGCCTTCATGCGCGGGCGCACGCTCAACGACTCCTTCGTGGTGCTCGACGAGGCGCAGAACACGACGGCCGAACAGATGAAGATGTTCCTGACGCGCATCGGATTTGGCTCAAAGGCGGTCGTCACGGGCGATATCACCCAGACGGACCTGCCCGGTCACAAGCAGTCGGGCCTGCGTCAGGTCGTCGACGTGTTGCGTGACGTGCAGGGTGTTGCGTTCACTTTCTTCAGCGCACGCGATGTCGTGCGTCATCCGCTGGTGCAGCGAATCGTGCGCGCCTACGAAGCGCGCGGCGATTCCGAGCGAGCGCCATGAAGCGCGGCACGAGGAGCACAACAGTAGAGGGAAGCGCGAGTGCGCGGCGCTTGCAGCTCACGGTCGACATGCAGGTCGCAACGCGTTCGTCCAGACTTCCGACGACGCGCCGCGTGCATCGCTGGATTCGGCAGGCGCTCACGGCACAGCGCGGCCGGCGCAGCGTCAGCATCCGGCTCGTTGATCGTGCGGAAAGCCAGCGGCTCAACACGGCCTATCGGGCGCGCCGCCGGCCGACGAACGTGTTGTCGTTTCGGGCTCCCGAGCGGCAACCCGCAGGTGAGCGGCTGCTCGGGGATCTTGT
>JBGPLJ010000156.1:0-8147 GCA_041486385.1 Steroidobacteraceae bacterium | reverse complement strand
TGACAGCTTCGACTTTCTCAATCTGCGCAACGTCCGGCAGCACGCCGAAACGCTTGCCATCAAACGGGCATTGGCGGTAGCGTCGAACAATCTATCGCGCGCGGCGGAACTGCTCGGCATCACGCGGCCGACGCTCTACGATCTGATCGAAAAGAACCGCATTGAAGTGGGCAAGTGAGACCCCGGCAACACAGGCGAGACCACGTGAACAATGACTTGCGAAACGAGGTAGACATGAGGATCAACAAATTCATCGCGATGCTGCTTGCGGCCCTGGCGGCATGCATTGCGGGCTGCGCGTCGAGGGGTGCGCCGGGGCCTGATGTCGCCGCCAACGAGAGCGCGGGCGCTGAATATCGCATCGGGCCCGGCGATCAGCTCAATATCTACGTGTGGAATCACCCGGAACTCTCGCGCGACGTGCCGGTGCGCCCGGATGGCCGCATCTCGACACCGCTTGTGGAGGATATTGAAGTGTCGGGCAAGACACCTACCCAGCTCGCGCGCGACATCGAAGTGAAAATCGGCGAATACGTGCGCAATCCAAAGGTCAACGTCATCGTGACCAATGCGCACGGCACGCTCAGCGATCAGATCCGTGTGGTCGGTCAGGCGGCCAAACCCCAAGCCCTGCCGTTTCGCAACGGCATGACCTTGCTCGATGTCATGACGACCGTTGGCGGTCTCGGGGAGTTCGCGGCGGGCAACCGTGCACGAATCATTCGGCGCGTTGACGGCAAACAGGTCCAAATTCGCGTGCGACTGAAGGATCTTGTGCAGAACGGCGATATCAGCGCTAACGTGCCCATGGTGCCGGGCGACGTGCTGCTCATTCCCGAGAGCCGATTCTGATGTGACAGAAGACGGCTTTCCCGCCGGCGGCAGTGCAGGTCTAATGGCGCGTTGCTACTTAAATCACATCAGAATCATGCGGATTGCAGCAAAATACATGGATAACTCGTCCGAGAACAAGATCAAAACATGAACGAGATACTGACGCAGTTACAGACCCTGATTGCAGGCGCATGGCGCTTTCGGTGGGCCGTGATCGCGACGATGTGGGGCATCGCCATCGTCGGCTGGATCGTGGTCGCCTTCATTCCGAACAACTACACGGCGCGTGCGCGCGTATTCGTCGATTCGGATTCGGTATTGAAGCCGCTGTTGACCGGGCTCGCCGTCGGCACCGACGTGCAGAACGAGGTCGCGGTGATGTCGCGCATCCTGCTGAGCCGCCCCAACATGGAGAAAGTGGCACGTGCATCGGGCCTCGATCGCCGTGCGCGCACGCCGACGGAACACCAGGCGGTCGTGGACAGCCTGCTGAAGCGCATGGAGGTGCAGCCGAGCAACGACAACATCTACACGATCACCTTCACCGACAGCGATAGCGCCATGGCGCAGCGGGTCGTGCTGATGGTCCTCAACGCCTTCGTCGAAGATACGCTCGGCGTCAAGCGGGCGGATACCGACGACGCGCAGCGATTCCTCGAGGAGCAGATAAAGGAATACGAGAAACGCCTGCACGATGCCGAGGACCGGCTGGCGGATTTCAAGCGCCAGAACGTCGGTCTGATGCCAGGCGAAGCGGGCGACTATTTCCGCCGCCTGCAGACAGCAATCGACCGCGAAGCCAGCGTCAAAGCCGAATACGATCTCGCAACGGCCCGGCGCGATGAGCTGAATCGCCAGCTCGCGGGCGAGGAACCGACGTTTGGGCTCGCCCCAGGCGCGGGTCAGGGCGGGGAGCTCGGGACCAGTGTCGATACGCAGCTCTCCCTCGCCCGCACCAAACTCGAAACCTTGCTGGTTGAGTACACCGACAAGCACCCGGAAGTCATTGCCGCGCGTGAGACTATCGCACGGCTCGAGAAGCAACAGGCGCAGGAAGCCGCGACGCAGCACAAGAGTGGCCTCTCCGGCAATACCAATCCGCTCAACATCAACCCCGTCTATCAATCGATGCGCATCGCATTGAGTCAGACCGAGGTGCAGGTCATCGAGTTGAAAGACAAGCTCGGTGCCGCCCAGCGCGATGTCGCGCAGCTGCGCAGCATGGTGAACACCATCCCGCAGGTCGAGGCGAATCTCGCCCAGCTCAACCGCGACTACGAAGTCAATCGCGCTCAGCATCAGGCCCTGTTGCAGCGCCTTGATTCGGCCCGCCTCTCGGACCAGGCCAATCAGAGCAAGGAGCATGTGCGCTTTCGCATCATCGAGCCGCCGGTGCTGCCGCTCACGCCGACGGCGCCGAACCGGTTGCTGTTCAATACGGCGGTGCTGCTGCTCGCGATCTTTGGCGGTCTCGCTCTCGGCGTGGCGCTCGATCAGCTGAATCCCGTGTTCTCACGGCGCGGCCAGCTCGCCAAGGAGACCGGCTTCAAGGTTCTCGGCGCCATCTCGCTCATCAAGTTCGATGCGCAGCCGGGACTGCTGCGACAGCAGCCGGTGCTCGTCGGTGGCGCGGTCGCGCTGCTCCTCGTTGGGTTCCTTGTGGCGGTGGCGCTAGCCAATTGGCTGACGCTCTCCGCACAGTCCGCTACGCAGTAAAAGGGAAGTTGCCATGAGTATCGTCGAAAAGGCATTGCGTAAGGCTCAGGACTCGCGACGGGATCTTGGCAATGACGCTGCAGGACCGGCCGCCGCAAGCGGGCCGACTGAGCGGCGCCAGGAAGAGGTACGCGGCGACGATGCGGCGGCCCGCCGCAGCGCAGTGGTCGCGCCCGAGCCGCCAGTTCATCGAATCGACATCGACGTTGCCGAGCTGCGTGCACAACACCTGCTCGCACCGGCCGCGGACGAGGCCCGTGTCCGCGACGAGTACCGGCGCGTCAAGTGGCCGCTGCTCGAGGCCGCGAACGGCAAGAACGTAGCCACGCAGCGCACGAACCTGATCATGGTGACGAGCTCGGTGCCGAACGAGGGCAAGACGTTTACGTCGATCAATCTGGCATTGTCGATCGCCACCGAGCGGGACTCCTCGGTGCTGCTGATCGACACCGACATCGCCAAGCCGAATATCACCCGCGCCTTTGGCCTGACCAACTACAAGGGTCTGGTTGACCTCCTGCTCGATTAGACGCTCTCGTTGCGCGACGTCGTTGTTGGAACCAACATCGCCGGTCTCAGCGTGCTGCCCGCAGGCCGCCAGCACTTGCTCGGTCCCGAACTTCTTGCGAGCCAGCGCATGGAGCAACTCGTCAATGAACTGGCGGAGCTGCGTCTCGGGCGCACTGTGCTGTTCGATACCTCTCCGCTGCTCGCGACCAACGAAGCGCAGGTGCTGTCGCGCCTGGTCGGTCAGGTTGTCATGGTCGTCAAGGCGAACGAAACACCGCAGGCCGCGGTGAAGGAGGCCATGGCGCTCATCAGCAAGACCGCATCGGTCGCCATGCTGCTCAGCCAATGTAGCGGCTACTCGGGGACGAAGTACTACGGAGGCTACTACGGCTATGGACAGGAGTGACGCCATGAAATTCCGGCGCGCGGCGCTTGCCGCCGTTCTCTGCGCAGGACCGCTGCTCACCTACTCGAGCGCCGATGCCGCGCATTGGCAGTTCACCCCTTATGTGGATGCCGATGTCATCCATACCGATAACATCTTTTTGGCCCCGTCAGGCGGGGAAGAGGGTGCCTACGTTCTGCGCGCGGTGCCCGGCTTTGAACTGCACGGCAAGGGACCGAGGCTTACGGCCGACATGCGCTATGAATTCGAAAGCTACATCTATCCCGACAACAGCAACAGTACACAGTCCTTTCACGCGCTCGACGCGTCGGCGCTTGCGACCCTCGTGGCGGACAATCTTTATCTGGTCGGCACGGCAACGGCTGGGCAAACGATTATCGATCCGCGCGGGCGCGTGCCGCTCAGCAACGTGACCGGCTCCACCAACCGGACCGATGCGCTTACCTGGAAGGTCAATCCTTACTACGAGCATCGCTTCGGTGGCGATCTGAATACCCACGTTGGCTACACCTTCGGCCAAGTCGTTTACAACAGGTCGACTTTCGAAGGAGTGCCGGTGCAGGGACTGAACTATCAGGTCATCGATGCTTCCATCGGGCAGCAGGCTGACCGCAACCCGTTTGCCTGGTCGCTGATCTACGACCGGCATACGGTTCAATACGATCAGGCGCCGACTTTTGAATATCAGGTCGCGGGCGCCCGCACTCAGTACGCGCTGGGTCCGGAGTTTGCTTTGACGGCTCGCGCCGGTCGCGAGAGCGATGTCGCGAACAATCAGACCTCAGCCCCGCTTGATTCGACGTTCTGGGCGGGGGGATTCATCTGGCATCCGAGCCAGCAGCACGAATTGACTGCCAGCTACGGTGAGCGCTTTTTCGGCCACACCTACGAAGGGGGCTACAAGTATTCCGGCCGGCGCCTGCGCGTCGGCGCCGGTTACAACGAAGGCCCATCGACCCAGGGTATCGACCTTTTCAACCGCACGGTCTTCGGAGGCAATCCGGACCAGTCGGTGCCCACGTTCACGCCGGTCACCGCCGAGGTATTCATCGGCAAGAACGCAAGTGCCTGGGCCGAGATCACCGGCAAGCGCAATACCATCGGGCTGCAGGGTTACGTCAATCGCAGGGAGTACATCGCCGCCCATGACAATGAAACCGAGCGGGGTGCGACCGGCAACTGGACTCACCTAATCGGCCCGCGTACGCGCGCGTATATTGCGATCAAATGGCAGACGCTGAGCTATCGATCGAGCCCACGCGACGATTACTTCACGGAGTACACGCTGGGTGTGAGGCGCCAGATCGGCCGCCACCTCTCGGTGCACGGAACGCTGCAGAGATTCAAGCGCGCGACCGACGATACTTCGCCGTCGCAGCTGTTTCTTAATTCGATCGAAAATGCGGTCACACTTGGCCTTCATTACCAGTTCTAGCGCCTGGCGGCGCGTCTCAAATGGCGGCTCGCCCGCCGGCTTCGGAGTCACGAGCTTGTCAGTAACATCGCAACGACTCGCATCGACGGGTACGGGCGCGCGCCTCAGTGCGGAGCGCTTCGGCACGGCCGTCCACGCCGCACTCGCGAGCACAGCGCCCGTCAATGCGATGTCCGTCGATGTCGAGGAGCATTTTCAGGTGTCCGCCTTCGAAACAACCATCGGACGCGAGCAATGGGACAAGACCGCATCGCGGGTCGAGGCCAACGTCGATCGGATACTCGCACTGTTCGCGGACGCTGGCGTGCACGCGACATTCTTCACTCTCGGCTGGATCGCGGAACGCTATCCGGCCTGCATCCGCAGGATCGCTGCCGCCGGCCATGAGATCGCAAGCCACGGCTACCAGCATGTGCGCGTCGTCAACCAGAATCCGGGCGAGTTCCGCGAAGACGTCGCACGCACGAAGTCGATACTCGAGAACCTTGCGGGCCAACCGGTCAGCGGCTATCGAGCGGCCAGTTACTCGATCACGCGCGAGAATCTGTGGGCGCTCGAGGTCCTGGAATCGGTCGGTTACCGGTACAGCTCGAGCATCTACCCGGTGCATCACGACCTGTACGGAATTCCGGAGGCGCCGCGCTTCGCATTTCGCCGCGCTGGCGGCACGCTCGTGGAGATTCCGGTAACGACCTGCAGGATACTCGGCCGAAACTGGCCGTGTGGTGGCGGCGGCTTTTTCCGGCTCCTGCCTTACGCACTGTCGCGCTGGGCCGTGCGCCGCGTCAATACTGGCGACCGCCAGCCGGCGATGTTCTATTTCCATCCGTGGGAGATCGATCCGGATCAACCGCGAGTCGCGCACGCGCCGCTCAAGTCGCGCCTGCGGCACTACCTCAATCTGCGACGCTTTGAGCCTCGCCTGAAGCGGCTGCTGGTCGAATTTCGCTGGGACCGCGTCGACCGCGTGTTTCTCGAACCGATCGCCGCTCGTCGTTGAAGCGCAGACGACGCGATGACTAGCCCCGCGACTGTCACCGTACGTGCGGCCACTGTGGCTGATCGTGAGCGCTGGGATCGGTTCGTCGCCGCTGCGCCGGCGGCAACGTTCTTCCATCGCTACGCATGGCGCAACGTCATCGAACGGGCCTTCGGCCACGCAACGCATTTTCTCCTGGCCGAGCGCGGCGCCGAGATAGTAGGCGTGCTGCCGCTCGGGCATGTCTCGAGTCTCTTGTTCGGCAACTCGCTCATTTCGACGCCGTTCTGCGTTTACGGCGGACCAGTCGCGACCGACACGGAAGCGGAGCAGGAGCTGGTTAGCGCTGCGACCGCGCTCGCCGTCAAGCTGGGGGTCGACTATCTGGAGCTGCGTAACCGCGCACCCATCTGCTCCGACTGGCCGACCAAGGACCTGTATGTGACATTCCGCCGCACGATCAGCGCGAGCGACGCCGACAATCTGCAGGCCATTCCGCGCAAGCAGCGGGCGATAGTGCGCAAGAGCGCCGACGCGGGCCTCACCGCAGTCGTGAGCGACGATGTCGATGAGCAGTGGCGGGCGTACTCTGCAAGCGTTCGTAACCTCGGAACCCCTGTGTTCGGCCGCCGCTACTTCCGCATACTCAAGGAGGAATTTGGTGCGGACTGCGAGGTACTGAGCGTGCGTCACTCGGGGGTGTCCGTCGCTGGCGTCATGAGCTTCTATTTCCGCGACGAAGTGCTCCCGTACTATGGCGGTGGCGTGGCAGAGGCACGTGATCTGAGTGCCAATGACTTCATGTACTGGGAGTTGATGCGGCGCGCCGCGGCACGCGGCGTACGCGTATTTGACTACGGCCGCAGCAAGCGGGATACGGGATCCTACCGCTTCAAGAAGCACTGGGGCTTTGAGCCCGAACCGCTTTACTACCAGTACTTCCTGGTGAAGGCGCGCGCGATGCCGGACCTGAGTCCGAGCAACGCGCGCTACCGCATGCTGATCGAGACCTGGAAGAGAATGCCGCTTGCGCTGACTCGCGTGCTTGGGCCCATGATCGCCAGGAATCTCGGATGACCGACATCCTTTTCCTCGCGCATCGCATTCCTTATCCTCCTAACAAGGGCGACAAGATCCGCTCATTTCATCTGCTGCGGGCGCTCGCAGGTCAGTGCCGCGTTCACCTCGGCGCGTTCGTCGATGCCGCGGAAGACTGGCAATACAGCGAGCGACTCAAGGAGTGGTGCGCCGACGTCAAGCTCGTTCCATTGGGACGCGCAGCGCGTGTATGGCGCGCGCTCAGGGGCCTTGCGACCGGCGCGCCTCTCAGCACATGCATCTATCGTTGCGCGGAGCTCGATGCCTGGGTCGCTGCCAAGCTGCGCGCCGAGAAGATTTCCGCGATCGTCATGTTTTCCGCGGCGACGGCGCAGTACGTGGGGCCGGAACGCTCGGCCGCGCGGCGCACGATCGTCGACTTCGTGGATGTCGATTCCGACAAATGGCGGCAATACGCGGAGCAGGCGGCCTGGCCGCTGTCGTGGCTCTATCGCCGCGAGGCGCGGACGCTGCTGCGTTACGAGCAGGCAGTCGCAGCGGCGGTGGACGCCAGCGTGTTCGTGTCCGATGCCGAGGCCCAGCACTTCCGCGCGCTTGCGCCGGCATCGGCGGCGCGCATCTTCAGCTCACGCAACGGTGTCGATGCAAGCTACTTCGACTCCGGCGTGGAGCTGCCCAATCCGTTCGGTGCGAGCGAGCGCGTCATTGTCTTCAGCGGCGCGATGGACTATCGCGCGAACGTCGATGCGGTTCTCTGGTTCACGCAATCCATCTTGCCGCGCGTGCGCGCGCGGGTGCCCGATGTGCGCTTTTGCATCGTCGGCTCGCGGCCAGCGCGGCCGGTGCAAAGACTCGCGGCGGTGCCAGGAGTCATGGTGACAGGCCAGGTTCCGGATGTCCGTCCGTATCTCGCCCATGCTCGCGTGGCGGTTGCGCCCTTGCGAACGGCGCGCGGCGTACAGAATAAGGTGCTCGAGGCGCTGGCGATGAATTGCCAGGTCGTCTCGACCAGTGCCGCGGCCCGCGGTCTTGACGACGCGCAGGTTCCCGGCCTCACGCTGGCGGATTCGGAAGAAGACTTCGCGGCGGCCGTGCTCGCGCACCTGGAGCCCTCCGTGCGGCAGGCTGGTGCTGGCCGCCAATACGTGCTCAGCCGGTACGACTGGGGGACCAATCTCGCTGGATTCTTGGCGCTGACCTTCGGCGAG
>JBGPLJ010000155.1:0-8308 GCA_041486385.1 Steroidobacteraceae bacterium | reverse complement strand
CTTCGAAGTTCGCGGTGCGTGGACTGTCGGAAGCGCTGCGTGGCGAGCTCGCCAAATACAACATCGGCGTTTCGGTGCTGTGCCCGGCGAACGTCAAGACGAATATCGCTGAATCGGTCGTGACGCGGCCCGACAAGTTCAAAAACAGCGGCTATGTGGTGGACGAGGACGTCGTCACGTCCCTGCGCACAATCTACTCCGCCGGCATGGAACCGGTGGAACTCGCTGGGCATGTGCTCAATGCCGTCAAGAAGAACGAGTTCTACATCATTCCGTACCCGGAAGCGCGCAAGGGTCTCGAGGCGCACTTTGCGGCGGTGCTCGCTGCGCTGCCGCCCGAGGATACAGACAAGGAAGGTCAGGCAAAACGCCAGGCTGCGATGGCCCGCTATGTTGCCGAGCGCACGGCACAGACTCAGAAACACTACTAGGGCGAGACGATGTGCTCGGTGTGGCAGCCCCCTTAAATGAACGACGGTTCCGCTTACGGGCGCAATCCTCCCCATTCGAACAAGCTGCTCACGGAAGTAGGCCCGGGTACGGCGTGCGGCGAATTGATGCGCCGCTACTGGCATCCGATCGCCGAGTCGAAGAAATTGCTGGACCTGCCGCGCAAGGTGCGGGTCCTCGGCGAGGACCTGATCCTCTTCCGGGATCGCAAAGGCCGTGCCGGGCTGCTCTATCCGCGCTGCATGCATCGAGGCACATCGCTCTTCTACGGCCGCGTCGAGGAGCAAGGCATCCGCTGCTGCTATCACGGCTGGCTCTTCGATGTCGAAGGCCACTGCCTCGATCAGCCCTGCGAACCCGAAGGCGGCCGTCACCGCAATGATGTGCGCCAGCCGTGGTATCCCGTCGAGGAGCGCTACGGCCTCGTGTTCGCATACCTCGGGCCGCTCGACAAGAAGCCGGTGTTCCCGCGCTACGACAACCTCGAGAATATCGGCGACAGGGAAGAATACTGGTCGAGCGTCGGCGGCTTCGGCTCGACGGGGGATGCGAGCTTCGATGTCGTGCCCTACAGCTGGCTGCACATGAACGACAACGTGATGGACCCCTTCCACGTGCACGTGCTGCACGCGACGATGAGCGTGATCCAGTTTCATCCGCAGTTTGCGCTGCTGCCGAAGGTGGACTTCTTCTTTGCCGATCACGGCATTTGCTACTCCGCCGTACGCCAGCTCGAGGACGGGCAGGAAGTCGACCGCATCTCATCCTGGCTGATGCCGAACATCATGAGCGTGCCCGACATCCAGATGCGCCCGGGTCAATCCGCGGGCATCGCCTGGTCGGTGCCAGTCGATGACAGCCATTACGTGATGGGCATGGTCATGAAGGCACCGCGCGGCTCGGGGCGCTTCGAGCTCAGGTTGAACGGCAAGACCTGGGGCGAGATGACCGAGGAAGAACATCAGCGCATTCCCGGCGACTTCGAAGCGCAGATGGGTCAGGGACCGATCTCACTGCACTCCGAGGAACATCTCGGCACGAGCGATCGTGGCATCATGATGCAACGGCGGATGCTGCAGAAGCAGATCGAACTCGTCGCAGCGGGCCGCGATCCGGCCGGCGTTACCTACGATCCGGGGCAGGCCCTGGTCAAGATCCGATCCGGCAACTTCTATAGGGCGGCTGCCCATGCTTGAGCTTTATCACGGCGAACCCAGTGCGAACTCAATGAAGCCGATGCTGTGCCTGAAGGAGAAAGGCATCGAGTTCGTGAGTCACTACCTCGATCTCAGCAAATTCGAGCAGCACTCACCCGAATTCGTGAAGATCAACGCGAATGGCCAGGTGCCGGTGCTCGTACACGACGGCGCGATCATCACCGAGTCGACGGTGATCAACGAGTATCTCGAGGACGCGTTTCCCGCGCCCGCATTGCGGCCGAAAGATCTGGTCGAGCGCGCGAACATGCGGATCTGGAGCAAGTTCGTCGACGAGTACTTCTGTCCAGCCTTAAGCATTCTCGGCTGGCAGGCGATCATTCCCGCATTCGTGCAGGGCCTTACTGCCGAGGAGTTTGAAGCCAAGATCGCACGCATTCCGCTCAAGGAGCAGCGCGACAAGTGGCGCACCGCAGCCAAATCATTCACACCGGAAGTGCTCGCCGAGTCGCGGCGCAAAGTCATCTTGTCGATCGAGCGGATGGAGAAACTGCTTGAGAAAACGCCGTGGCTCGCGGGCTCGGGCTTTTCGCTCGCGGACATCAACACCTATTCGATGGTCGCGGCCATGCCGCGCCTGATGCCCGACAGCGTCGGCCCGAAGAGCACGCCGCGGATCGTGGCATGGCTGGCGACCATGAATGCGCGTCCCGCGGTCAAAGCCGCGCTCGGCATGGGGCGACGGCCCCTCCCGGATGCTGCGGTCAAAGTATCTTGAAGTAGTGGATTGCGTTGCCCTGCGGCGTCTTCTCGCCGATGCCGACGAACACATGCTTGCTCATCCATGCGTACCGCCCTTCCGGCGCGTCGAACTTGGGTGACGTTCGCATGTAGTAGGAGCCCGGCGCCACAGGCTCGTGGCGCGCCATGGCCGCCATCACTTCCGGAGAACCCCAGCGAAATCCGCGGTTCTGCATATAGATCACGACGCCATCGTCGGTGCGCAGCAAGTAGCGCGCGTCAAAATCGATCACGCCATCCGGCCGCACGAGCGGCCAATCGCCACCGCTTTGTGGCACGACAATACCGCGGATCGCGGGGCCCACGATTTCGCCGCTCTGAGCATAGACAGCGGCGCGCGTGCTCCCCTGAGTGCTGGGCTTGATCCAGAGAACATCACCCAGAGTGATCGAGATCGTGAACGCGAATTCGGAGCTGAGCGTCAGCGCCGGGCTTGCGGGCACCGATGCGGCAATCTTGGCGCTGTCCGGTGAGTCGGCGGATCGCGCCGTAGTCACGCCCAAAGCCGTGGCCGCGCCAGTTGCGAGCGCGGCCGTCACGAGCCTGCGCCGGTCGTTGTTCATGTCGTCGGTGTTCATCGAATGCGGCCCTGCGGTCAAGGCGGCGCTGGGGATGTCGCGGTGGCCAATGCCGGGGCCGAGTCCCGCGGCGGCTCGGGCGTAGCGAGAACTGCGTTTGCCGGGTAGCGATAGGACCCGAGGAACAGATAGATCACGCCGGCGAGTGCAGTCGCGCCGGCGAGCACCCACAAAGCGCCGTCATACGATCCCGTCGCTTCCTGGCTCTTGCCGACGAGCGGAGCGCCGAATCCGAAGACCCCGGCCATGACCGCCCCTTGCACACCGCTCACGGCCGCGAACGCCCGCAGGCCGAAGAATCGCGTCTGGAAATAGCCCCCCATCGGCAGGCGTGCGAACGCGCCGAAGCCGTAGAGAATCGCCATGGCCCAGAACATGAGGCGGCCGTCTGCCTGCGCCGAAACGGTTGCCAGCATCGCGAGCGACACTGCCGAGATCACGCAAAACGGCGCACATACCTTGGCGCTGCGGGTGTGATCGAGGAGAAAACCCGCGACGAGCGTGCCGCCGGCACCGGCGAGCACGAAGATCGTCTGGAAATTCGCGCCGTCGGCCTGCGCGAAGCCGTGGGCCATCAGCATCGGCACCATGTACGTGCCGACGACGCCGAGTGAGATGCCGCCGAGAACGTGCGCGGACACCAGGGCCCAAAACGTACCTGTACGATAGACCTCGGCCGCCGTCATGCCCACGAGCAGAGGCGGCGGCGCAGGCACCAAGTCCTTGCGGGCTCCACCGATAGTGCCGGGCTCCTCGAGCGAAAAATAGATGAGCGGCGCCACGCAGATCGTGGTGACGCCGAGCCAGAAGTAGGCGCCGCGCCAGCCTTGGGTGTTGATGAGCCACTGGACGAGCTGCGGGATCACGGCTCCGGCGAGACTGCTCTCGACGCCGAGCAGCGCCATCGCCTTGCCGCGATGTTTCGTGAACAGCGCGCCGATTACCTTGCCGTAGCCGATGGCGGTGGAGCCGAAAACGCCGAGCAGCGCGAAGCAGATATAGAAGTGGGTGAGCGAGCTGACCTTCGAAAGTGACATCCCGAGGAGTCCGACGACGAGCGTGCCCCCGATGATCATCGGCCGCACGCCCACCCGGTCAACGAACCAGCCAAGGAACGGACCGGACGACGCACCGAACCACAGGAGCAGGCTCATGGCGAAGCCGTACTCGCTCGGCTTCCAGCCGAATTCGTGCGTCATCGCCGGTAGGGTCAGCGGATAGGCCGGCAACAGCAGGAACGTCGTGCCAAGGCCGATACCGATCATCACCGTGAGCGTAATGCGGATCTTGCGCCAGGAAAAATCCGATTCTTCCGCGATCACATCGACCATGCCTCAAATCCCCCCTGGTTCGCTTCGCTTGGCGTCGCTTCGCATTTCACCCTCCGTTGAGCCGAATGCGCAAGAGCCGCGCACTCTCCGAGTGTGCGAAACTGCGCCCCCGGCGCTCGCGAGGAATCAAAGACATGCTGAAGCTGTATCACTGGGAGCCGAATGCGAATTCCGGCAAACCCATGCTGACGCTTGCGGAAAAAGGCGTCGAATACGAGAGTCACTATCTCGACCTGCTGAAATTCGATCAGCACCAGCCAGAGTACCTCAAGATCAATCCCGACGGCACCATCCCGGCGATGGTTCACGGCGATCGCGTGCTCACCGAATCGACGCCGATGATGGAGTACGTCGACGAAGCCTTCGACGGGCCGCCGCTCAGGCCCAGGGACGCCAAGCAGCGCTGGCGCATGCGCTGGTGGATGCGCTTCTTCGATTCCTATTTCGCGCCCTCGCTCAGCATGATCGGCTGGGCCGTGTTCGTCGGTCCTGCTGCGCGTCAGCGCGACCCGGCGGAACTGAAGGCGGCGATCGAACGGATTCCGCTCGAATCGCGCCGCATTGCGTGGCGCAAGGCGCTGTTCAACGAATTCACCGAGGCCGAGCTTGCGGAGTCGAAGCGGCGGGTGCTCTTCGCCACCGGCGTGCTCGAAGGACATCTGGCAAAGCATCGCTGGATCGCCGGCGAGAGCTGGTCACTCGGCGACATCAACGGTTTCAATCTCGGATATGCGCTGCCACTCTCGCAGCCCGACCACTGCAACGACCAGAAAACACCGCACATCATGGAGTGGCTGCGCAAGATCTACGAGCGTCCGGCAACCAAAGCGACCTGGGCGAAGGGCCGCACGCCGATGGCGCAACGCGTGACCTTCCTTGAGCGCAAACCCAGATAAGAAGACAACATAAGACGACAAGATAAGACGACCAAAGAGAACCCGAAACATGCTCGAACTCTATCACTGGGAACCGAATACATTTTTCCTCAAGGCGCTGATCGCCCTGAAGGAGAAAGAGGCGCCGTTCACGAGCCGCTACTTCGATCCGACCAGCTTCGAGCAATTCGCGCCGGCGTTTCCGCGCAATCTCGAATCGGGGCTGCATCTTGAGCGCGAAGGGCCGCTCCTCGTGCATGAGGGCCTGATCACCTCGAGCTCCTTTTTCATGCTCGAGTACATCGCCGAAGCCTTTCCGGGCATCGATCTCAATCCGGGCGCGGCGTTCGAACATTACCGCGCGCGCGCGTGGGGTCAGTTCCTCGGGCTGTCGCTCGGCGCCGGGGTCAGTGCGCTGGGCTGCGCAAAGTACCTCGCGCCCGCCCTGGCCAAGCGGGATCAGGGCAAGCTCAAGGCCCAGATCGCGGACATCGAGCCGCAGGAGCGCCGCGCGGCCTGGTCGGCAGTCGTCGACGGTGCGTATGACGACAAAACGGTGGCGGCAATCCGCGAGAAGCTCAAATTCCCGGTGAGCCGGGTCGAAGCCGCGTTGGCGAAATCGCCGTGGTTGACGGGACCCGCCTACTCAATTGCCGACATCGATGCCTTTGCGATGCTCTGCGTGTTGCCCGAGCTCGCGCCGGAAGTGGTGAGCAGCGGCGCAACGCCGCAGATCATGGGCTTCCTGCAAAGAATGCGTGACCGCCGCGCGGTCAAGGAAGCGCTCGCAATGAGCAAGACCGGTAGGCCCCAGGAAGCTTTCGTGCCCGGCGCGGAACCGTCACGCTGGGGTTGAGGAGAGCCTCGATGACATTGGACCGGCGAGAAATGCTCGGCGCGATTTCGGCGCTAGCGGCTGCGACCGCTGTCGGCGTCACGCCGACACTTGCCGACGCAGCGGCACAAAAGCCGAAGAAGGGTGGCCCGAGGCTGCGCAAGATCGCGACCGAGGAAGCGTGCTCGGTCCCAGAAGTTGCCGCGGCGCTGCGGCAGGTTGCGCACAGCACGTGGTCGAATCTCGACATGCTGCTCGTCAACTCGATCTACAACGCGCCCGCTGGGAAGCGCGCCCCCTTTCTGCCGGAACTACTCGATATCGAAGCGGGCCGTCTCGCCGATATGGATGCCAATGATGTCGACATGCACCTGCTGTCGCTGACGGCACCGGGCGTGCAGATGTTCGAGGCGGATACGGGCACGGCGCTGGCGAGCATCGCGAACGATGCGCTCGCCGCGGCGGTACAGCGCCACCCGACGCGTTATGCAGCGCTAGCGAGCTTCGCGCCGCAGGATCCTGCGCGCGCCGTGAAGGAAATGGAGCGTGCGATGACGACGCTCAAGATGAACGGCTTCATCGTCAATTCACACACCAACAACGAGTATCTCGATCTGCCGAAGTATTGGCCGATTCTCGAAGCCGCCGAAGCCATGAACGCGGCGCTCTATATTCATCCACGCGCGCCCTCCGACGGGATGGCCGGGCCGTTTCGCGACTATCGGCTGGAAACGGCGGCCTGGGGCTACGGAGTGGAGGTGAGCACGCATGCCGTACGGCTGATGCTGAGCGGCACGCTCGATCGATTCCCCAAGCTCAAGATCGTGCTCGGCCACATGGGCGAAGCGGTGCCTTTCTGGCTCTGGCGCCTCGACTTCATGGCCCATCCAGGCTTTGGCAACAATCTGCGCCCGAACAAGTTGAAGCCCAGCGAGTATTTCCGCCAGAACTTCGCCATCACGACGAGCGGCGTCGAGGATCACCTGGCGCTCAAGTACTGCATCGATCGCATCGGCGTCGACAGTGTGATGTGGGCCATCGACTATCCCTATCAGCCTTCAACTCCGGCCGTCGCCTTCATCGAATCGGCGCCGATTGCGGACGCCGACAAGCAGAAGATCGCCCACGGTAACGCCGAGCGGATCTTTCACATCGCCGCCTAGCGGATCGATCGGCTACACTCCGGCCCGCGGCCGCAAAGTGGCCGCGCCATGCAGGCCGGAAACACGCGTCATGACATCGACTCATGTGCTCTATCTGCTCCTGGCTTCGCTCGTAGTGTTCGCCGCCTGGTATCTGTGGCGCTGGTATGCGATCGAACATTCCCGGCCGTCGACGGAGCCACGCAAGCCCCGCCTGCTCGATGCTCTGATGAGCCTCGTCATCAATTTCTTCGATACGCTCGGCATCGGCTCGTTTGCTCCGACCACCGCTATCTTCAAGCTGCAGAAGCGCATGCCGGACGAGCAGATTCCGGGCACGTTGAACGTCGGCTACACCCTGCCGACTTTTGTGCAGGCGATCATCTTCATTTATCTCCTGTGGTCCGGCGCCGACGCGCTGACGCTGGTCGCAATGATTGCCGCAGCCGTGCTCGGCGCCTGGCTCGGAGCAGGCGTTGTGGCGCGCATGCCCCGGCGCGCGATTCAGATTGGCCTCGGCAGCGTGCTGCTCGTGGCGGCCTACCTCTTTTTCAGCGCCGCGATGGGCTGGTCGACGGCCGGCGGCATGGCTACGGGCCTCGCGGGCGGCCGGCTCATCCTGGGCCTCTGCGGAAATTTCGTTCTGGGCGCATTGATGACCATTGGACTGGGACTCTATGGACCCTGCCTGATTCTGGTGAGCCTCCTCGGCATGGATCCGCGCTATGCCTTTCCGATCATGATGGGCTCCTGTGCATTCCTCATGCCCATTTGCAGCGTTCGATTCATCCGCTCGCAACGCTACAACGCGCGAGCCGCCATCGGCATGGCGCTCGGCGCGGTACCGGGTGTGCTCGTCGCCGCGCTCATCGTGAAATCGATGCCGCTCTTCTGGCTGCGCTGGCTGGTCGTCGTCGTCGTGCTCTATGCCGCGATGTTGATGCTCCTGTCCGCACGAAGGACACCGTCTCCCGCTCCGGTGCCGGAATCCAATTGACGGGTCGCGGAGCGCGACTCGACCGGTAACGGCCAGCAGCGCCCTTCGCTGCTCTGCGCCAAGGGGCGGGCTATTGCAACCGGGCCGAGGTGGAGTACCCTTGGCGTCCGCTACCAACCGCCTGCCATGAGGCTCTTCGCGT
>JBGPLJ010000154.1:0-8333 GCA_041486385.1 Steroidobacteraceae bacterium | reverse complement strand
CGATTCGAGCGCCGATCTCGCCCTTCAGGCCGACGGCCTTGAGTGCGCGCGGAGTGAGGGGGCAGATTGCCGCCTTCGTACGTTCGGCCGAGCTCGCGCGCAAGTCGGGCTACGACGGCGTTGAAGTCATGGGCTCCGAGGGTTACCTCATCAACGAGTTCCTGGTTGCGCGAACCAATCAGCGGGAAGACGAGTGGGGTGGCGACTTCGCGCAACGAATGCATTTCGCGACGGAGATTGTCGAAGGCATACGCCGCGCCGTCGGGCCGGACTTCATCATCATCTACCGGCTCTCGATGCTGGATCTCGTGGACGGTGGCAATACGCTCGAGGAGACGCGGACTCTGGCGCAGGCAATCGAGGCGGCTGGCGCGACCCTGATCAATACCGGCATCGGCTGGCACGAATCGCGGATCCCGACTATCGCAACCCTCGTGCCCCGGGCAGCGTTCGCCTGGGTGACTGGCAAATTGCGGGGCACCGTTCGACTGCCGCTCATCACGACCAATCGAATCAATACACCGGAGGTTGCCGAGAGCGTTCTGCGCGACGGATACGCCGACATGGTATCGATGGCGCGGCCGTTGCTGGCGGATCCCGACTTTGTGCGCAAGGCGGCCGAGCACAGGGCCGACGAAATCAATACGTGCATCGGCTGCAACCAGGCTTGCCTCGATCATGTCTTCGAAAAGAAGACTGCCTCTTGCCTCGTCAATCCGCGCGCCTGTCGCGAACAGGAGATCAGGATCGAAGCGGCGGCGGTGATCAAGCGCGTTGCCGTTGTGGGTGCGGGTCCTGCCGGCCTCGCGTGTGCGGCAGTGGCCGCGAGTCGGGGTCACCTGGTCACGATCTACGAGGCCGCAGCGGCGATCGGCGGGCAGTTCAATATGGCGCGGCGAATTCCGGGCAAAGAGGAGTTCGACGAAACCCTGCGCTACTTTCAACGTCAGCTGGCGCTTCACAAAGTGACTCTGCGGCTCAATCACAAGGTGAGCGATGCGGAGCTCATTGCGGAGGGCTACGCCGCGGTCGCGCTCGCGACCGGCGTCCGTCCGCGCGTGCCGGAGATCGAAGGCATCCATCACCCGAGCGCCTTTCTCTACACGGATGTCCTGCTGCGCGCCGCGCCGGTAGGAGCACGGGTTGCCATAATCGGCGCCGGCGGGATCGGCTTCGACGTTGCGATGTTTCTCTCGCAGAAGGAACCCGCCACGAGCCTCAACATCGATGCGTTCCTGCGCTCCTGGGGAATTGACAGAACATTGCAGGCACGCGGGGGTCTCGCGCACGAGGCCATGCAGACGGTAGACTCAGCGCGAGCGATCACGCTTCTGCAAAGAAGGGTCGGCAAACCAGGCGCCGATCTCGGACGCACGACCGGCTGGATTCATCGCCTGGAACTGAAAAGACGCGGCGTGCAGATGTATAACGGCGTGAATTACCGGCGCATCGATGATCGGGGGCTGCACATCGAGCGCGATGGACGGGAAGAACTTCTCGAAGTTGACAATATCGTGGTCTGCGCGGGTCAGGAATCGTTGCGCGAACTGGAGGCTCCATTGCGCGCGGCGGGGGTCTCGACGGAGCTGCTGGGTGGCGCACTGCTCGCTGCCGAGCTCGATGCGAAACGCGCGATAGAACAGGGGACGCGATGGGCGGCGGCGCTTTGACATGAACATGGCCGATGGACAACGCGCCGCGACGCTGTCGCAGCTCTCTCTCGACCTGGATGAAGCGCCCGCGGCGTGGCACGTCCGTCGCAGCCCGAAAGCCCGACGCTTGAGCGTGCGGGTCTATCCGGGCGGCCGCGTTGAAGTGGTGGTGCCGCGTGGCGTGGGCGCGCGCATCGTGCAGCACTTCGTCGTCGATCATCGCGACTGGATCGCGCGCAAGGTCGATGAGATGCGCGCATTCGCCACGGCGAGCAGCAACCCGATCCCCTCGGCCATTGAACTTGCCGCGATCGACGAGACCTGGACCGTGCGTCGGGCATCGGCCGAGCGCGCAGCGTTGCTGGCGGGCGAAGGGAGCGAGCTGACGCTGGCAGCGCTCGAGGGCGGGGAACGCAAGGCCTGTGGACTGCTGCAAGCCTGGCTGCGCGCGCGTGCGCGCTTGACGCTCGAACCCTGGATCGATCGCGTCGCCGGCGAAATCGGAATTCAATTCTCGCGCATCGAAATCCGGCGTCAGCGCACGCGCTGGGGCAGCTGCTCGCGCAGCGGCGTCGTCAGTCTCAACGCCTGCCTCCTATTTCAGAGGCCCGAAGTCGTGCGCTACCTTCTGGTGCACGAGCTCTGCCACCGCGAACAGATGAATCACTCGCACCGCTTCTGGGCGCTGGTCGCGCGACACGAGCCCGGGTTCCGGGCGCTCGATCGGGAGCTCGGCCAGGGCTGGCGGCGGGTCCCCGACTGGGTCTTCCAGGACCCGCACGCCGCTTGACAATCGCCGCGAGTGGCGGCGACTGTGTAGGCCCTCGCAGTGCCAAGGAATTGCCATGTCGACATTCAGCCTGAGCCGAAGAATATCGGTCGCCGACGCTGCCAAGCAGATCCCGGGATCGTCCGGTGAGCGCTTTGCCGTCGTGTTCGAGCACGGCACCCTCGAGGTCGAGCTGTATCAGCCGCGCGGCGTCGATCCGCAACAGCCGCATCGGCGCGATGAGGTCTACGTGGTCGTGTCCGGCTCCGGCACGTACGTGATCGGCAGCGAACGGCTGACGTTCGGACCCGGCGATTTTCTCTTCGCGCCCGCGGGCGTTCCCCATCGATTCGAATATTTTTCTCAGGACCTGACCGTGTGGGTGTTCTTCTATGGTCCGGACGGTGGTGAGTCCCCGCCAGCGCCATGAGCGAGAAAGTCGTGAGCGAGCGGGAAGGGAGCGGCACGCGTGGCAGGATCGATCTGACCGACGAACAGGTTCACTGGGACCTCGGTCAATCGATGTCCTATGGCGAGTACCTGCATCTCGACAAGCTTCTCGATGCGCAGCATCCGCTCTCCGGGCATCACGATGAGTCGCTCTTCATCGCGGCTCATCAGGTGCAGGAACTGTGGATGAAGCTCTGCCTCAACGAACTCAACGCGGCGCTCGACTGCATCCGGCGCGATGATCTGGGGCCGTCTTTCAGGATGCTCTCGCGTATCGCGCGCATCCAGACGCAGATGCTGCAGGCGTGGGACGTTTTGTCAACGATGACGCCGTTTGACTATTCGAGCTTTCGCAACAATCTCGGCAAGGCTTCCGGTTTTCAGTCGTATCAATACCGGGTGCTCGAGTTTCTGCTCGGCAACAAGAACGCGGACTTCGTCAAAGTATTTCGCGCGGACCCGCCGGCTTTCGAGCGGGTGAACCGCGCACTGCACAGTCCGAGCCTTTATGATGAGTCCTTGCGGCTCCTCAGCCGCCGCGGCTTCGACATTCCGCGGGATTACGTGGATCGCGACTGGACCGAGCCCTACCGGCCGAGCAAACAGGTCGCGGTTGCCTGGCTCGGTGTGTACCGCGCCGTCGACGAACACTGGGAGCTCTATGAGCTCGCGGAGAAGCTGGTCGACCTCGATCACAAATTCCAGCTTTGGCGCTTCAGCCACATGAAGACCGTCGAGCGCATCATCGGCTACAAGCGCGGGACGGGCGGCACGGGTGGCGTATCCTATCTCGTCAAGGCGCTTGAATTGCGCCTGTTCCCGGAGCTCTGGACCATTCGCACTTCGATGTAATTGATCGGATCACGCCACGCATCATGAACACTCCACGCGATGAAACCCGTCTGCATAATGTCAACGTCGTGGCCAGCGAATTGCTGCCGACGCCCGAGGAAGTCAAACGCGCACTGCCTCTGAGCGCGCGCGCGGAGGAGGCGGTCTATCGCGCACGCGATGCGGTCCGGGCAATTCTCGAGCGCCGCGACCCGCGGATATTCGTGGTCGTCGGGCCGTGCTCGATCCACGATCTCGATGCAGCCCGCGAGTACGCGGGACGCTTGCGCGCTCTCGCCCGCCGCGTGGAGCGAACGATGCTCCTGCTGATGCGTGTGTATTTCGAAAAGCCGCGCACCACCGTCGGCTGGAAGGGACTCATCAACGATCCGTTCATGGACGATTCCTTTCACATCGAGAAAGGCATCCTGCTCGCGCGGCAACTGCTCATCGATCTCGCGGAGCAGGGGTTACCGGCCGCCACGGAAGCGCTCGATCCGATCATGCCGCAGTATCTCTCCGAGCTCGTGACGTGGACCGCGATTGGTGCGCGCACGACCGAATCACAGACGCATCGCGAGATGGCAAGCGGGTTGTCGACGCCCGTCGGCTTCAAGAACGGCACCGATGGCACGCTGACAGTGGCGATCAATGCGCTGCAGTCCGTGCGGCATCCGCATCACTTCCTCGGTATTTCACAGCAGGGGCAATCCGCCGTGTTTCATACGCGCGGCAACGCCTACGGCCACATCGTGTTGCGCGGTGGAGGCGGGCGGACCAACTACGATTCGGTGAGCGTGGCGTTGGCCGAGCAGGAGCTGGCGCGAGCCGGGCTGCCGGTCAACATCATGGTGGATTGCAGCCACGGTAACTCGAACAAGGATCCGCGGCTGCAGCCGCTGGTCGCCGAGAATTGCGTCAATCAGATCCTCGAGGGCAATCGTTCGCTGATCGGACTGATGCTGGAGAGCAATCTCAACGCCGGTAACCAGCCGATTCCGGCCGATCGGCGCGAGCTGCGATACGGCGTATCCGTGACGGATGCCTGCATCGATTGGCCCAGCACGGAAGAGCTGTTGGTGTCGTTGCACGGGAAGCTCGCAGGCAGCACACGCATGCAACGCGCAATGGCGTCCGGCGATCGCTGATCCTGTCGGCGGGCCTGACCCCCGCGATCAATCGTGCGCGAACATGGTTAACCCTCAGTCGACGCGAACATCAGCGCCGCCAACCGCGTTGGCCCTGGTGGTGGTCGCCGTTGCGGTGCTCGCTGTGTCCCACGGTGCGATCTTCGCGCGGATGGCGGCGGCTCCCGCACTCGCCATCGCTGCGTGGCGCTTGACGTTTGCCGCGGCAGCCCTCGTGTTGATCCTGCCCTGGCACTGGCAATCGCTCAGGGCGACGATGAATCGCAGAGTGGCCCTGATCTGCCTCGGGGCGAGCGTGTGCCTTGCCTTGCATTTCGCGACCTGGATTACGTCGCTTCAGTACACGTCGGTGAGCAACAGCGTGATTCTTGTCAACACCGCGCCCATCTGGGTGGCGCTCTTCGGGCGCATGACGGGAAGCGTGCGGCTCACGCCGAAGACCCTCGGCGCAATTGCACTGGCAGTGGCTGGAGCGGCAATCATAGGAATTGGCGGCCACGGCGACAGTAGCGCGAGTGGCGGCGTGCGCGGTGATCTGCTCGCTCTTGCGGGCGGCGCGGCGATGGGTGCGTATTTGCTGTTCGCACGTGTTGCGCGTCTGCGGTTACCGCTCGTGCCCTATATCTTCTGCTGCTACTCCGCCGCGGCAATCGTGCTCTGGGGGATGGCCATTGGATCGAGCACGCAGATAAGCGGTTTCAGTCAATCGACGTGGCTGGCGCTCGTCGGGATTGCAGTCGTGCCGCAATTGCTTGGCCACAGCAGCTACAACTGGTCGCTGCGCTTTCTGCACCCCTCGACCGTGAGCATTACGCTGCTCGGCGAGGGCGTCGTCGGGTCGGCCCTCGCCTTCATCTACTTTGGCGAAGCGGTGCCTGTGGCGACATGGTTCGGCGGGCCACTGGTGCTCGCCGCGATCTGGATTGCCACCAGCGAAGAGTAAAGAGCACCCCAAGGATGCCGGCGTAGAGGAGCGGCTGGCGCGTGTCGGCCTTAACTTCCCAGTAATAGTGCCAGACGCCGAGCACGGCAATCACATAAACGAGTTTGTGCAGCTGCTGCCAGCGACGCCCGAGTCTGCGCATCATCGCGTTCGTCGATGTCACCGCCAGCGGGACCAGCAGCACGAAGGCGGTAAATCCGATCGTGATATAGGGACGCTTCGCGATGTCCTTGAGCACGGCGCTCAGATGCAGCGACTGATCGAGAATGAGATAGACGAGAAAGTGCAGCAACGCGTAGGTAAACGCGAAGAGCCCGAGCATCCGCCTCAGGCGCAGCCACTCGATCTGCCCGGTGATATTCCTCAGGGGCGTTACGCAGAGCGTCAGCAATAGAAAAATAAGAGCCCATTTGCCGCAGGTGTGCAGGATTGTTGAGACGGGATTGGCTCCGAGAGAGAACCGATGCAATCCAAGTGTCCCTGCGATCAGCGATGCGAGCGGCAGGAGGGCCGCTGCGAAGATGAGCGGCTTGAGCGCACGACGGACAAGCAAATCGAAACCCTGGCGATCGTGAACGATCATGAGTAGACGTCAGTAATGGCGGCGCAGGTCAAGGCCACGGTAGAGGTCCGCCACTTCGCTGGCATAACCATTGAAGGGCTGCGTCGGGATCTTCTCGGCGAACACGCCGGATCCGATTCTGCGTTCGCGCGCCTGGCTCCAGTTCGGATGATCGACGGCGGGATTGACGTTGGCAAAGAAGCCGTACGCTTCCGGATAGGCAGCGCTCCAGCTCGTCACCGGCTGCCGCTCACTGAAATGAATCTCCACGATTGACTTGATCGACTTGAAGCCGTACTTCCATGGCACGACCAGACGCAAGGGCGCGCCATTCTGGTTCGGCAGCACCTCGCCATAAAGGCCGACGGCGAGAATCGCCAGCGGATGCATCGCTTCGTCGATGCGCAGGCCCTCGGCATAGGGCCAATCGAGTATGGCCGATCGTTGTCCTGGCATCTGCCCAGGATTGAATAGAGTCTTGAAGGCCACGTACTTGGCCCTGGAAGTCGGCTGGAAGCGCTGGAGAACATCGCCGAGCGGAATGCCGACCCACGGCACGACCATGGACCACGCCTCAACGCAGCGCAAACGATAGATGCGCTCTTCGCAGGGATGGGGTTTGAGGATGCTCTCGAGTGTAAAACGACCGGTGACGGCCGCTTCTCCGCTGACGGTGACGCTCCAGGGCGAGGTCTTGAGCGATGAGGCGTAGGCCGCCGGATCGTCCTTCGACGTGCCGAATTCATAGTAGTTGTTGTAGGTAGTGACGTCCTCGTAGCTGTTCGGAGTTTCCGTGGTGCTGTAGCGAGGATTCCTGGCGAATGCAATCTTGGCGCCCGCCGCGCGGGCCGGCAGTGCACCCAGCATGGCCATCGTCGTGCCGAGAGCCGTGCTCAGGCCGAGCGTCTTGAGAATCGCGCGCCGGTTGAGAAACACCTCACGCGGCGTGATCTCAGAGGAGCGAATGGCGGTGGACTTGACGCGTTTCATGCCGGAACTCGTACTTGGGTGACAGTGAGACCCGCGTGGCGGCAAGAATGTTTCAACAGGACCTTACTCCGGCATATGGAAACGATGCAGGACGCGATGTACGGCCGGAGCCATGATGATGCCCGCGGCCAACAACAGCACCAGACCGCTGTAAAGCGCATACACGGTCGCGAAAATCTTGCCTGCGTCGGTCGCAAGACTGGCGACCGGGCCCATGCCGCCGAGGATCATTGCAGCGTTTAGAAAAGCATCGATCCACGGCAGACGTTCGAGTGCGTGATAGCCGAGCGCGCCGGCCAGTAGCGACAGCAGGATCAGCGCCGCGCCAGCAAACAGATTGCGGATGACCCGCACACGGTACGTCGATTTCGGCGCAACGGGCTGCGTGCGCCGTTCGAAGTGCAATAGCTGTTCCATTAGAGGCTCCTCAGTGCCATGAGCAGGTGCGCAGGCCGAGCCTGGCCGCGTGCCGGATCAGTCTCGATGAATCGCTGACCAACCAGCCTTCATCAGCCTGTGTCAGATGTGCGAAGTCCGATGCACCGTTACCGTAGGCTACAACGCGGACACCGGCATTGCGCCTGCGCAAATCCTCGAGGCAGCGGGTCTTTTCGGTGCCGCGGCGATTCGGCGTTGTGAGATGTCCGTCGAGCCGGTCACCGTTCCAGCGCACGCCGGTCGCAATCGTCTCGTCGAATCCAAGGCGCTCGCCGATTCGCTTGACGTAGAGGTCGGGGCTCGCGGACAACAGCACCAGCCGGTCGCCTTGCGCGCGATGCCCTTCGATTTGCGCCAGCGCTTGGCGACGCGTGCCACCGGCGAGCAGGGCGTCGACGAAGGCGTAGGTCCAGAGGTCGAGCACGCTGCGCTCCACCGGCCGCAAGAGGTTCATTATCAGCGATTCCTTGAGCCGGCCACGATCCCCGCCATCCAGCAGAAATTTCGCGAGCGCCACAGGCACGCGCCACAGGCGCTGCAAATTGCGCGG
>JBGPLJ010000153.1:0-8334 GCA_041486385.1 Steroidobacteraceae bacterium | reverse complement strand
TTGACGGCAGCGGAGCTCGACCCCGGAGTGAAAAACGCCATGAGCCACCGCGGGCAGGCCCTGCGGGCTTTACTTGCCGCATTGCCTGGCGCGCAAACTGGCATCGGGGCGGTGTCATGACGTTGCTGCAGACGCCGCCTCTTGCCTTGTATGTGCATTTTCCCTGGTGTGTCAGAAAGTGTCCGTACTGCGATTTCAATTCGCACGCGATCAGAGGATCGGTGCCGGAGCAGCGCTACGTCGAGCTGTTGGTGCGCGACTTCGAGCGACAGATGGCTGGGCTCGGTGAGCGGCCGGTTACGACAGTTTTCCTGGGAGGCGGGACACCGAGCCTCTTTACGCCCGACGCCATCGATCGCTTGTTCGCAGGCCTCAGGCGATTCGCGAGATTTCTTCCGGGTGTCGAAGTGACTCTCGAGGCCAATCCGGGGACGATAGAACGCGGCCGATTTTCCGAATACCGCGCGGCTGGCGTAAATCGCGTCTCGCTCGGCGCGCAGAGTTTCAATGCACGGCATCTGGAACGGCTCGGTCGCATACATTCAGCGCATGACACGCGGGTCGCGGTCGCTGAACTTGCGAGCGCCGGCATCGAGAACTTCAATCTCGATCTAATGTATGGATTGCCTGACCAGACACCGGCAGAGGCGATCGCTGATCTCGAAGCGGCGCTTGCGCTCGCGCCAAGTCATCTGTCCCACTATCAGTTGACGCTGGAACCCGGGACCGCCTTCTTTCATGCCCCGCCCGCTCTGCCTGCGGACGATGAAACCTGGCAGATGCAGCTGGAGAGTCAGGCGCGCATTGCCGACCATGGCTTTGCTCAGTACGAAGTGTCCGCCTATGCGCGACCTGGCCGCGACTGCCAGCACAATCGCAACTACTGGGAATTCGGCGATTACGTCGGCATCGGAGCTGGCGCTCACGGCAAGCTTACGGATGTTCGGCAAGGTCGAATTGCGCGGACCGAGCGACCACGCAGCCCACGGGAATACATGGAGTCGATCGAGTCTGGCCACGCGCCCAGCGCTTGTGACATCGGGACCGCGGACTTGCCGTTCGAATTCGTCCTGAATGGCCTGCGCCTCAAGGCCGGATTCTCGCGGGCGCTCTATGAGTCGCGAACTGGCTCACCGGTGGCGACCCTGGCGAAGGCGATTGCGCGGGCGAGCAACCGTGGACTGTTGGAGCAAAGCGGCCATGAAGCGTGGCGTTGCAGCGAGCTTGGTTACCGTTTTCTCAATGATCTGCTGCAGTTATTCCTCGCGGAAAGCCCGGTGGACCCCGCCGATTCTTATGCACAGGGGCAGACAATGGAGCCTGCAGCGATGAGATGCGACTGATTGTGCCTGCAGTAGCTGACATAGGGCGGCTAAGTCTCTGATTGTAAATATGAAACCCATGTGACTATTTTTTGAACAAAACAACAGAAATGTAGAAACAAGCCGTATTGTTGAGGTCAGCATTGATCTCATTCACAGAGTTATCCACAGGAACTGTGGATAAGGGAGAAACTCTCGTGTGATCGGCAACTTAACTAAAGCTTCTGAACTCCGAGCCACGAACCGCGGTGAGCCGGTATCGTGCCATTTGTACCTCGCCAGCATGCGGGTCTTGTTCGGCTGGGGGTCGCCCGCTACACTTCGCGCCCCTTTTTTCTGGACGCGGCGTCCCCACTTCGAGTAGCACCATGAAGACTGAAATTCATCCCGATTACAAAGAGATCGAAGTGACCTGCAGCTGCGGGAACAAGTTTCACACCCGCTCAACCCTGGGGCACGATCTTCAGATCGAAGTGTGCTCGAGCTGCCACCCGTTCTATACGGGCAAGCAGAAGATCGTTGATACGGGTGGCCGCGTCGACAAGTTCCGCAAGCGCTATGGATTGGGCGCAGGCTGATCTAAAGCTGCGGCGCGACGGCGTGGTCGCGGTGACGATCACCTCGAAATTCAGAAAGGGCGCCAACGGCGCCCTTTCTGCGCTATAGGGATGAGCTGGCGGGGCGGCGCTGTTGGGAACTCCTTGTCGCTGCAGGGGATCGTAGATATAACCTTTTGATCCACCGGCCGGAGAGCTCAATCATGTCAGTGCGCAAGGTGTTGATGAGCGCCACGCTCTCGGCGCTGGCCGCCGCGTTCGTCGCTCTCGGTGTCGGGTCGACGGCGTATGCGGATACCCAGGCGTCGGCGCCAACCAAGGGAGAGTACGAGACCGGCCGCAAGTACTACGAGCAGATCATCCGTGTCTACGGCGTCTACGAGGACCAGACGCTGCAGGACTACGTCAACTCCGTGGGTCAGAATCTTGCCCGTCACAGTCACATGCCCGACGCAACGTTTCATTTCACGGTGCTCGACACGGACGATTTCAACGCCTTCGCGACCGAGGGCGGCTACATCTACGTGCATCGCGGCCTGCTGGCCTACCTCAATTCCGAAGCGGAACTCGCGACCATCATGGGTCACGAGATTGGCCACGTCACCGCGCGCCACATGGCTAAAGGCAAGGTGCAGTCAATCCTGACCGGCATCGCGGTGACAGCCGCAGCCATCTTGTCGCGCAATGAGGCGGCCGCGCAGCTCGCCAATATCGGCGGCAATGCCTGGTTGAACGGCTATAGCCGCGAGCACGAATCCGAGGCGGACCGCCTGGGCGTCGAATACGCCGCGAAGACCGGCTACCGTCCGGAGGCTGCGATCGACGCCTTCAAGATCATGCAGGCGCAGGAGCATTTCGAACGCGACCGCGCGAAGGCCGAGCACCGCGAGCCACACATCTATCATGGGGTCTTTTCCGATCACCCGGCGCCCGATGAGCGGGTCATACAAGCCATCAAGGTATCCGCGAATTTCGCGCCGACCGAAGGGCAGGGCATCGAGAAGCACGACGAATATCTGCATCGGATCGAAGGCCTGCCCTATGGCAGCAGCAAACGCCAGGGCATCATGCGCGAGAATCGCCTGTATCACGCCGATCTCGGCATCAGTCTGGCGTTCCCGAAAGACTGGACCGTGGCCAACGAACCAAGTCGCCTGCTTGCCCGCTCACAGAACGGCGACTCGATGATTCAACTCTCTTCCGACTCGCGTCCCGACAAATTGTCGCCGCGCGAATATCTGATCAAGAACCTGCGTAGCGCCAGCCTGGCTGGGGGCGAGGAACTGAAGATCGACGGCTATGACGCCTATACACTCGTCTCCCGGGAGGGGTCGCCGTTCGATGAGGGCGCGGGTCCGGTGCGCTACGTCGCTATCTATAAGGACAAGTCGGTCTACGTCTTCGCTGGGGCCAGCAGGTCAAGCAGCAGGATGGTGCCGGCCGCCGATCGCGTGATCGTATCCGTCGCGGAAACGTTTCGCAGGCTCAGGCCGGCGGAGTATCCGCTCGGTGAACCTTATCGGTTGAAGCTCCTCACGGCGACGGCGCACACGCGCATGGGCGAAGTTGCCAAGGAAGTGCCGCTGCAGAGGCGCGAAGACTATCCGCAGGAGACGCTGCGCCTGTTGAATGCCATGTATCCGAAAGGCGAGCCCCAGGACGGTCAGCTGTTCAAGACGATTCAGTAGTTTTCCGACCGCTCACGTGCCGGTGAAGGCGTGACGGGTTCACCTTGATTCCGCGCTCGGACCATGTAAGTCTGCCCGCCGCCCGATCTCCGCTGCGCCCGCAGCGAGCCGCGGTTTCCACGGAAGCAGCAGATGGCCGACAAAAAGTTTCGACTCACGGATCTTGCCTCCGGCAAGTCGTCCGATTTGCCCGTGCTTACCGGCACGCTTGGCCCGGACGTGCTCAACATTGCGGCGATGACCCGGGATCACGGCGTCTTTACCTTCGATCCCGGCTTCATGGCGACCGCGAGTTGCGAAAGTCGCGTGACCTTTATCGACGGCGATCAGGGCGTATTGCTTTACCGCGGCTATCCGGTTGAGCAATTGGCTGAACACAGTTCGTTTATCGAGGTCGCCTACCTGCTGCTGAACGGCGATCTGCCAACGAGCGAGCAGCTTGCCGAGTTCACGAAGAATATTGTTCATCACACGATGATCAACGAGGCGCTGCTGCGCTTCTTCAACGGTTTTCACTACAACGCGCATCCGATGGCGATGGTGTCCGCAGTGGTCGCGTCGATGTCGGCGTTCTACCACGATTCCATGGACATCAATAACCCGCGGCATCGGGAAATATTCGCGCATCGAATGGTCGCCAAGATCCCCACTATTGCGGCCGCTGCGTACAAGCATTCTCTTGGCCAGCCATTCATCTACCCGCGCAACGATCTCGATTACTGCACGAACATGCTCAACATGTTCTTCGCGGTGCCCTGCGAGCCATACAAGATCGATCCGGTGGCGGCTGAAGCGCTCGATCTGCTTTTCATCCTGCACGCCGATCACGAACAGAATGCCAGCACCTCCACTGTGCGGCTCGCGGGCAGCACTGGTGCGAATCCGTATGCAGCGATCTCCGCGGGCATATCCGCGCTTTGGGGCCCGGCCCACGGCGGCGCGAATGAGGCAGTGCTGGCGATGCTCGAGGAAATCGGCACCGCGGACAACATCCCCAAATTCCTCTCACTCGTGAAGGATAAGACGAGCAGCGTGCGGCTCATGGGGTTCGGCCATCGCGTTTACAAGAATTTCGATCCACGCGCCAAGATTATCCGCGCAATGTGCCACAAGGTGCTCGCCAGGATGGGGCGCGCGGACAATCCGCTCTTCGAACTCGCGCTGCGGCTGGAGGAACTTGCGCTCAAGGATGAGTACTTCGTCGCACGCAAGCTCTACCCGAATGTGGATTTCTATTCCGGCATCATTTACAGCGCGCTCGGCATACCGCGCTCGATGTTTACGGTGATGTTTGCGATTGCGCGCACAGTAGGTTGGGTCGCGCACTGGCTCGAGATGATCTCAGACCCCACGATGCGTATCGGACGCCCGCGACAGCTCTATCTCGGGCCCGTGCGTCGCGACTATCTCGACATCGCAAAACGCGCCTAACGCCGGATTATCCGCTGGCCGAAACTTCAGGCGCCTGCGACCAGGGCTTCGAGCTCATTGCGGTCCGCCCGCCGCATGGGACGCCCGTCAACCGGGCTGCATGGTGCTTGTCGGATACCGTCACGCGGGAATACGACTGCTTCGATCGCGTGTTCTCCCGCCAGAAAACGCACGCCGGGGCAATTCACGATCCGGTCCGCATCCATTCTCAGGCGCCGTTCAATAACATCATGCGGGATGCCATGTTCCAGCAATTTGATGGCGACCGACTCCGGACGGTCGGCGAACAGGTGCAGGCTGATATCGTTGTGCGGCGTCGCCGTGCCGCTCAATACCGGACCGACCAGGCGCGGGGCGAAATCACTTAGCAGACTCATCGTCGCAAGCGCTGTACGCCGTTGCTGTTCAAGCGAGCGTGGATGTTCGTCGGCGTGGAACAGACGCTGGTACTCGACCAGTGCCTGCTCGATCTCGACATTCTTCGGCAGCACTGCCGCCTCGACGACGCCGAGTCGCTCCGCGGCTTTGCGCTTCGCGAACAGGTAGTCCTCGATGCCGTGCTCCGCCATGATGCGTGCGGCTTCCTGTGCCAGGGCTGCGCGCACCTGATCCGATCTGCTTGAATTTCGTCGTGGCATGCTCGTCCTTCGGAACATGAGCTTCGGACATTGATCTCTAGAACAAGGGCTCGTCGTCCTTGTTGTCCTTGTCCGTCGCGTGCGGTTTTGGATTGTCCGGATTCGTGTCGGCTGGTTGCGGGAGATGGCCCTCGATGAATGTCTCGAAAATCGCCGTCGGATCATCGCTTCCAGCGAGTTCGCCGGTCGTTGGTGATATTCGCACGGATACGAGTCCGTTCGGCATGGGCAGGCGTTGATCGGACGCTCCTCGCAATGCCTGCAGCATGAAATACGTCCAGATGGGCACGGCAGTGCGCCCGCCTTCCTCGCCCGCGCCGAGCGAACGTTCGTCGTCGTAACCGACCCACACGGTCGCAACCAGCTTCGGCGTGAAGCCACTGAACCACGCGTCGTGGTGATCGTTGGTCGTGCCGGTCTTCCCGGCGATGTCATCGCGCCCGAGCGCGAGCGCGCGCCGCGCAGTGCCACGTCGGATCACGTCACGCATCATGTCGGTCAACAGCCACACATTTTCGGGACGGATGACGAGGGGTGCCTGACGACTGGCGCGCACGGTGGCGAGCCGCCCATACGGTGACTGATCGGTTGCCGCGACGGAGTACTCCGGTCTGGCATCGGCGCACTCCGTGCAGGCGATGATCGGTGAAGCCGAGTAAAGCAAGTCGCCTTTGCCGTCTTCGATGCTCTGAATGAAGTACGGTTGAATACGATACCCACCATTCGCGAACACTGAGAATCCTGCTGCGAGCTGCAAGGGAGAGAGCTGCAGGCTCCCAAGTGCAAGCGTCAGATTTTCCGGCAACGCCGCTTTGTCGAAGCCAAAGCGGCTCACGTAGTCGAGGGTATAGCGCGTCCCCATGGCGCGCATGATGCGCACAGAGACGAGATTGCGAGAACGCACCAGGGCTTCGCGCAAGCGGGTGGGTCCATAGAACTTGCCAGTGACATTCTCAGGTCGCCAGGTGTTCTCCATGGAAGAGTCTTCCATGACGACGGGCGCATCGAGAATCACGCTGGCCGGCGTGAATCCGTTTTCGAGCGCCGCCGAGTAGATAAAGGGCTTGAAAGCGGATCCCGGCTGTCGTCGCGCCTGCACGGCGCGATTGAACTTGCTGTTGAAGAAGTCGAAGCCGCCAGTGAGCGCGGCCACAGCTCCATCGTGCGGGTCAACTGCGACCAGCGCAGATTGCGCATCGGGCACCTGCGCAAGTTCCACCAGCTTGCCCAACATCAGCACATACACAATGTCGCCGACGTGCAGGACGTCGCTGGCGGTGCGAACCTCGGGACCGACGCTGCCGTCGGACCCTGCAGCTCGTGCCCAGGATAAACCGGACCACGGTATGGCCGTCGCGAGTCCGCCCTTGACGCTGACGCTGGCGGACTGATCGCGCACGGCCGTGATCAGCGCCGGGCGCAATCCGCCGATTGACGGGTAGCCGTCGAGCACTTGATCAAGCGCTGCTTCGGATGCCGGCAATACGGCCTCGTGACCGAGGGGGCCGCGGTAGCCATGGCGCCGGTCGTACTCAATGAGACCGACACGCAACGCGAGGTTCGCGGCCGATTGCATGGAAGAATCGAGCGTTGTCACAACTCGGTAGCCCTGCGAGTAGACGCGCTCGCCATACTTCTGAACCATCTCATTGCGCACCATCTCGCCCAAGTACTGGGCCTCAACCTCCGACGCCGGGCCGTGGAGTTGAGACTGCATGGGCACCTGTCGAGCGGCCTGTTCCTGCTCAACGGTGATTTTGCGCAGTTCGCGGAGCCTGCGCAGCACATAGGTCCTGCGCATTTTCGCTTTCTCCGGACTCGTCACCGGATTGTCGTCCGATGGCGCCTGTGGCATCCCGGCGATGGTAGCGACTTCCGCAAGGTTCAATTCGTCGAGCTTCTTGCCGAAATAGACCTCGGCCGCTGCAGCCACTCCATAGGCGCGCTGCCCGAGGAAGATCTTGTTGAGGTAGAGCGTGAGGATTTCTTGCTTGGTGAAATTGCTCTCCATGCGATAGGCAAGAAAGATCTCGAGAAACTTGCGGCGCAGCTTCTTTTCGCTTGAGAGCAGCATGACGCGCGCTGTCTGCATCGTGATCGTGCCGGCACCCTGATCGGGGCGACCCGAGAGGATGTTTACCAGCAGCGCGCGCGCCAACCCTGGAAAATCGATCCCGTGGTGGCGAAAGAAGCGATCGTCCTCTGCAGCGAGGAACGCATCGCGTACCTGTTCCGGAATCTGATCGTACTCAACGAGGGTTCGTCGCTCGTCTCCGTATTGCCCGATCAAACGACCGTCCCGTGTGTAAATGCGCAGGGGTACGGGGAGAGGGGTCTCGATCAGGGACTTGATGCTGGGCAGGCTCGCTTCGACGTACGAGAAGACACATAGAAAGGAGAAGGAAATCAGGGCCGCTGCCACGATACCGACGGCCGCAAAGTCGAATGCCCAGCGAAAATAGCGTTGGTTCACAATAAAAACCCTAACTTGTTGCCATAAAACAGGGGTTTATGCATAGTGCGCGCCGTCGACGGGCAAACTCACCGAAAGGTGGGGACGCAAAGCCACCGGTCTAAGGGATCAAGCCTATGACAGCGGGGTTGCCGGTCGGGACGTTAAACCATCTTTTTGGTAAAGCGCACGCGCTATTCGTTCCGGTCCGATCATGAGCCACTGCTACGCTTGTTCCTGCCCGAT
>JBGPLJ010000152.1:0-8350 GCA_041486385.1 Steroidobacteraceae bacterium | reverse complement strand
GCCGTTTCGCCGTGCAACGGCACTGGTGCCTGGAATTGAGCTGCCGGACGATCCCTTGTCTCGTTTGCGAGAAGAAATCCTCGCGCAGGGAGCGAAGCTCGAAGGCACCCAGCGCGTCGTTGTCTTGGCATGTCAACACGGAGCCACGATTCGGCAATCGCCGTCCGTCGCGGTGATTCAGGTGCCATGTGTCGGCATGCTGCCGCCACCTTTCATGGACTTCGTGCTGGCGCGCAAGATCGCCGATGGCGTCCTGCTGGCCGGATGTCGTGAGCGGGAGTGTCATCACCGCCTCGGATACGAGTGGACCGAGCAGCGCATCGCGGCGACCCGCGATCCGCATTTGCGCGAGCGCGTGCCGCGGGATCGCGTTGGCGTGTCGTGGGCTGCCCCGACGCAGATAGCGCGGCGCCTGGCAGAACTCGAATTGTTTCAGCGACAGCTGGCCGGCGGATCTTCGGCGCTGCAGACGGGGCTCAATGCGTGGCGGCGCTCCCGGTCGCACGGCGGACGCGCATGGCGGACGCTCGGCCAGGTTTTCGCCTACTCATGCGCGGCGGCACTCCTGGCTTATTTTTCAATTGCGCCAGACCACAGAGTCCTCGCACCGAAGCTGGCTGTGGTGAGTCTGAGCTTCAGCCATTCGGGCCGGCTCATCCAACCCTGCACGCAGTTGACACCTGCTGAGCTTGCGAAACTGCCGATCAACATGCGACGCCCGCGCGATTGCAAACGCGAGCGCTGGCCGGTCGAGGTGCAGCTCGTCGTGAACGGCGAGTTGGTGCATGCTGGTACGTATGCGCCGGCCGGTCTTTGGAGCGATGGCCCATCGACTGTGTATAAGCGCTTCGCCGTTCCCGCGGGTGTCACGACGCTGAGCGTGCGGCTGCGTGACAGCGGGCGCAGCCAGGGTTTTGACTATGCGTACGCGGCGACGGCCAATCTCGAAGCGGCGCAGAATCTGGTGCTCGATTTCCACGCGGAGCAGGGCGGCTTCAGCGTGCACTAAAGGAAGTACTGCCATGGCACTTCTCAACTGGCGGGATGAGTTCTCGCTCGGCATCCCCGAGGTGGATCACGAGCACCGCGAACTTGTGCGCTCGATCAACTCGATGCACCAGGTGCTCGATCATTCGCCGTCAGCCGCTGCGGTGAGCTCAGCGCTCGGCGAAATCCATTCGCAGATAGCGGCGCACTTCGCGCTCGAGGAGAAGCACATGCGGGAGCGGCGCTATCCCGCATTCGCGGAGCACAAGCGCGACCATGAATTCCTGCTCGACGAAATTCGCGAAATCATGGATGAATGCGAGCAGGAGCTGCCGTACGACCGGGAAGGGTTCGGCGCAAAGCTCAACGCCTGGTTCGAGAAGCACTTCAGCACGTACGACGCGCGGCTGCATCGCTTTCTATCGGGCACTTCCTCCGATCCCTGACACTTCCCAGGCGCACGCGAATCGCCCGCTCGCGCTATCCCGATTTACCGTCCGCGCGCGGCCCTACCAGGATGGGCGTGTACACCACGAGATAGAGCCCAAAGGCCGCCGTCCACAGGATGGCGGCAAGGAGTATCAGCACCGGATAGGACTGGCTGGAAACGGCGAGTCCGAATACGCGCACGAACGCTGCAGCCGAAAGGAGCAGGTAGGCTGCCGTGATGAGGGGCGAGACGACGAGCGGCCGCCCGGTGTGGCCCAGCGCGGCGCGCGTCATGACTCCGAGGATCATCGTCGCGGCCGCGCCGATGGTGAGCGCATGCAGCCAGAACGCCGCGAATGCCGCACCGTTGAGAAGTGCGATGGCCTTCAAAGCAAATCCGATCGGCAGCCACAGATACGCGAGGTGCAGCACCCAGACGAGCGGATCGCGCAGCGTCCGCAACGTGCGCCACTGCAGGAGCCGGGCCGCGTGCACGACAGCGGCGGTGGCCGCGATCCAGCCCGCCGCCAAGCTGCCGGGCCAGCCGCCGTCGAGAATGATCACCGCGGCCATGACCGCGATAGCGACGGGCGTCAATCCCTTGATGTTTGACGCGGTTCCGAGGTCGCCACGATTCTTCAAGGCGGCCGCGGTGAACGCCGGCACGATGCGCCCGCCGATCACGGTGATGAGCAACAGGACGACGTCGATGGCAACAAGCAGCATGCGTCCGGCAAGCGGCGCATTGGCGCGAGCGATTAGGATGTGAAACGCAACGTTCGCAAGCGATAGCACCGCGAGCACCGCGAGGAGCGGTGTGTTGCGATTGCCTTCCCGCAATAGCAGCGGCGCGATGAGAAATGCGATCGCAGGAAGGAACATGACGTCGACGAGTGCGACGAGCGCAGGCGGCCAGAACGAGGAGGTCGCGACCAGCAGCCGGCCCAAGAGCCAGAGCGCGGATACGACTACGAGCGGGCGTCCCGCGAAGCCGCGCTGGCTGGTCCAGCTCGGCACGGCGGTGAGCATGAATCCGCCGATCGCCGCTGCGACGAACCCGAACAACATTTCGTGGGCGTGCCAGAGTGTCGGGGGCCAGTCGTTGCCGAGGGGCAGTCCCAGCGCGAAGCTCATTGCACAGAGCGGCACCAATACAAGACCCGCGAGACCGGCTGCCAGGAAGTGAGGCCGAAAGCCGTAGGCGAAGAGGTTGAATTTGCGGGCTTTGAACGGAGCGGTGTCCGTCTTTTGAAGTAGATTGCTCAAAGTGCTCGGTAGGGTAGTCGCCGACTGTCGAGCGACCATCAGTAGGAATACTTACCGGAAGTTCGCCGGTGACTCGGTGCGATAAACTCCAGGGTCTTTTTATTTATGCGCGCCGCCGTGGTATGAACTAACCCGGGATGGATGGAGCCAACTTCGCGTGCGCTTAATCAGGACATCGCTTGTAGTCGTTACCGCGGCATTATTCGCGACACCGGCCTTGAGCGAAGGCCGAGTGACGGGCTTCATCGCTTCTACCAGCGACTATGTCTATCGTGGTGCTTCGCAAACCTACGGTGATCCGGCCTTGCAGGCGGATGTCCACTACGAAACTGCTGCTGGCGGCTTTGTAGGCATGTGGGGATCGACATCGCAGCCGGGCACCGAAGGCCATACGACGGTTGAATTCAACGCCTACGCCGGCCGCTCGTGGCTGATCAGCACGGATTGGCGCATCAAGGTGACCGGCGTCCACTACTTCTATGTCGACGGCTCGCGTTACGGCGCGAGCGACCTCAATGAAGTCGTGGGCTCGCTCGCCTATCGCGACCGACTATTCGCTACGGTCGCCTGGTCGCCGGACACGGCCCGCTATGCAAACGGCTACACAACCCCGCGCCACAGCGCGACATCCTACGAACTCGCATCGCATCTACCGCTTCGCAACGACTGGTATCTCGCGGGCGGCGCGGGTTACTACGATCTGACGGCGTTCTGGCCGACCGGCTACTGGTTCTGGAATGCCGGCATCGGCGTCGACGTACGCCACTATGGCATTGACCTGTCATATTTCGGCGCTGATTCCACTGCGCGTACGCACCTCAGTAGCGGACGGGCCGGCAGCAATTGGGCATTGACGCTGGCCTGGCGCTTCTGAGCGTTGATCGAGCCAACCCTGCATGAAAATTCAGTCCGCCAATGAACCGGATCCGCCGCTGGCGGAACCCACGGGCAATGAAAGCGTTTCCTTACTGAGCCCCCAGCCTGTGCCCCGTCGCGATCATGAGCGTTCGGCCAGCAATGGTGCGCCTGGCGCAGCCGACCATGAGCTGGAACTGCTGCGGCGCGTCGCAGCGCGCGACAATGCCGCATTCCAGGAGCTCTACGTCATATATCACCGCCGGCTGGCGCGATTCCTCACGCGGTTCATCCGACGCTACGACATCGCCGAGGAAGTAATCAACGACACGATGTGGGTCGTTTGGCGCAAGGCGGGCGACTTCAGGGGCGCTTCACGCGTATCGACATGGATCATGGGGATTGCGTACCGCCGCGCACTGAAAACTCTCCAACGTGTGACGGCCATCGCGTCGCATGAGAACCCGACCGACACGCTGCCGGAACTTACAACCGAAGAGCCATTGCGAACCGAGGAGCTGCGCGAGTGGCTCGGGCTCGCGCTCGAACGCCTGCCGCTCGAGCAGCGGCTCGTGCTCGAGCTCACCTATTTTGTCGGTCACTCATGCGAGGAGATCGCGGCGATCATGGATTGTCCGGTGAACACTGTGAAGACGCGCATGTTTCACGCGCGCCAGAAGTTGCGCGTCATATTGCCGCAATTGGCGGGGCCGCAGTCGAGGAGCGATCAATGACGTCTCAGGTACCCTCGAGAGAAGTTCACGACCAGGTCTGGGAGCTGCTGCCCTGGGTCGTCAACGGTCGGCTTGCGCGTGACGATGAAGCCTGGGTGGCACGACACATCGAGGAGTGCGCCGACTGCAAGCGCGAGATGCAGGCTCAGGAGCACCTGCAGAGCCTGCTCGTGAATGATGCACGCGTGGAATATGCGCCGCGCGCTTCATTTCAGAAGCTCGCGACGCGCATCGAAGAGCTCGAGCGGCAGATGCCGGACGACTCGCCTGGCGAGACGTTACGGGTGGCACGCCCACGCCCGCCGTCACCTCGCTTGCCTCGCTGGCTGCTGGCGGCGTTTGCAGGACAGGGCGCAGTGGTCGCAGCACTCGCAGTACTTGTCGGCTGGCAAAACATGGATCGCATGATGGCGCCGCGCTTTCAGACGCTCACGACCGAACCGAATGCCGCGGCGATCAGAGGCAACATGCGCATCGTTTTGGCCCCGTCTGTGACCGTTGCAGGCTTGCGCGAGCTCATGCGGTCAGTAAATGCGCAGATTGTTGCTGGCCCAAGCGATGCGGGCGTGTGGACGCTTGCGGTGCCGTCTGCCGCTTCGTCAGCCGAGTTCACCGGCGCCATCGAACGCCTGCGAGCCGATGCCCGAGTTTCTCTCGCCGAACCCATTGCAGGCTCCACAGCGGGCCCAACTGCGGGCAAGGAGCAGCGGCCGTGAAACGGCTCGCGCTGCTCGCATTGGCAGCGACAGCCATCCTGGCAAGCGGATGCGCAACAACGCTCACCCAGCTGCGCGCGCCGGTGCTGCCGATGGAGTCTCGTGCCCGGCCCGAAGATTTCATTCTGGTCACCGTGCGCAATGAACCCGCGCCCATTGCCAGCCGGGCCGGATCGACGCTGCGCGGATATGACGGCGCATCGTCGTACGGTGTAACGAGTGCCGCGCTCGCTCTGGTGAGTGCAATTGCGCACGACTATGACCTGCAGGAGGTCGCGGGCTGGCCAATATCCGCACTGCGCGTCCATTGCGTAGTTTTCCGCCGGCCGCAAGCTACGTCCGGCGCCGACTTGATCGAGCGCCTGATGCACGATCCGCGCGTTCAGCTCGCGCAGCCTCTGCAGACCTTCGAGACGTCTACAACGGCGACGTTCAATGATCCCTATGCCAAGCTTCAGCCGAGTCTCGACGCGCTCGGCCTGGCGGAGGCGCAACGCTGGTCGCGTGGCGAAGGCGTGCATGTCGCATTGATCGACACGGGCGTCGACTCCGGGCACCCCGACCTGCGCGGACGCGTCATCAGCCGCCGCAATTTCGTCGATGGCGACATGCAGGCGTTCGAGCGGGATCTGCACGGAACGCAGGTCGCCGGCGTGATTGCGGCAAACGCCAATAATCGCGAGGGCATCGTCGGCGTTGCGCCGGCCGCGCAGATAGTCGCGTTGAAAGCGTGTTGGCATAGCCCAACGGCACCGGGAGCCTTCTGCAACACTTTCACCCTGGCACAAGCCCTGGTGGCCGCTCTCAACTCAGACGCGGAAATCGTCAACCTGAGTCTTGCCGGTCCGTCCGATCCGCTACTGACTGAACTCGTTGCGCGTGGTCTTGCGCGCGGCAAGATATATGTGGGCAGTGTTCCGCCGAGCGGGCGGCGTGAAGGATTCCCAGTGGGTATCCCGGGCGTGATCGCAGCGGACACGTCGGTTCCGACGGCGCGCC
Source organism: Steroidobacteraceae bacterium (assembly GCA_041486385.1). Taxonomy (GTDB): domain Bacteria; phylum Pseudomonadota; class Gammaproteobacteria; order Steroidobacterales; family Steroidobacteraceae; genus JBGPLJ01. The sequence continues at coordinate 2,364 of JBGPLJ010000152.1, read as the reverse complement.
CCGAGAGAGTGCTTTACGCGCCCGGGCACAACGTTCTCACGTTGACACCGGCGGGTCACTACGACTTTGCGTCTGGCAGCTCCCTGGCAGCGGCTCACGTGACAGGAGCGCTCGCCTTGCTTCTCGCGCGTGAGACCGGCGCGGCTGCTGCGGATCTTGACCTGCTGCTGTCGCGTACCACCACACCGACCGCGGGCGATGGCGGCCCGGTTGACTCGATCAACGTTTGCGGCGCGCTCGCAGTGCTGCTCGATCACGAAACATGCGCGGACCTGGCCGCGTTAAGCGTGCACGACGTGAGCAACGCGACGCGGCGGGTGGCATTTCGCCTGCGCTGAAGCTCGCCCATTGCCATTGCCATAGCCATCGCCATAGTGGCGGACGTGAGTTATGACGCGCCGACCGCTATTCTGGTGGCATGTCTTCTTCCGAATCACAATGCGCAGGCACGGTGTTCGCCATTCGCCCGGCCGCATTCGCCGCGAATCCCGAGACCGCGGCATCCAACAGCTTTCAGTCAACCGGACCGGACGCGGCGCGGCGCATCGTGAGCCGCGCCGCGCTCGAAGAGTTTCAGGTGATGATCGAACGGCTCGATGCAGCAGACGTCGATGTGGTCGTGGCGGATGACACGCCGCAGCCCGAAAAGCCCGATGCGATCTTTCCGAACAACTGGTTCAGCACGCACGCGGATGGCACCGTCGTTCTCTATCCGATGATGGCGCCGAACCGCCGGCTGGAGCGGCGGCCGGACTTGCTCGGCACCGTCGCCGCGGCGCGCGGGCTTGCGATTTCCCGCGTCATCGATCTCTCACCCGCCGAAGCAAAGGGCCGCTACCTTGAGGGCACAGGGAGTCTCGTTCTCGACCGCGTGAATCGCATTGCCTACGCCTGCACGTCGCCGCGCACCGATCGCGACGCTCTGAGCGAATTCAGCGCGCGACTCGACTACGAGATCGTCGCGTTTCGCGCGCTCGATCACTTGGGGCTGCCGATCTATCACACCAACGTGATGCTGAGTCTCGGCCGCGAATTTGCCGTGGTCTGCGCCGAATGCATCGTTGATACGGATCGCGAGCGGGTGCTCGCATCGCTGAACGCTACGCGCACCTCGATCATCGAGGTTTCGCGCGCGCAGATGGAACGCTTCGGCTGCAACATCCTGGAGGTTCGCACGCGCACTGGCGCGAGTGCGGTGCTCATGTCCGAAACGGCAGAGGGTGCTCTGCGATTTCGGCTCGCGCCACCGCCGGGCGTTGACTCGGTGGTGTCGGTTGCGATACCGACCATCGAACGTTTTGGCGGCGGGAGCCTGCGCTGCATGCTGGCGGAGATCTTTCTACCGCTGGCAAGCGCGGCGGGCTAGACCAATGTCTTCAAGCCTGCGGATCGTCTTCGGTCTCGTTGCCGGTCTCGCGGCCGGTGTTGCGATCGCGGCCATCGATGTACCGGCGCTCGGTCGCGTCGTTGTCTTGCTCGAGCCGATTGGGCAGCTCTGGCTCAACGCGCTGCGCATGACCGTCGTGCCGCTGGTTATCGCCATGTTGATCACCGGGATCGCGTCCGCTGCCGAGTCAGCCACCGGCGGACGTTCAACGGTCCGCGCACTCGTCCTGTTCATCTTGTTTCTGACGGGCGCCGCTTTGCTCGCGGCAGTGCTGATTCCTGCAGCGCTGACTCTGTGGCCTGTGCATGCGGACGCTGCGGCCAACATCCGTGCGGCCTTGAGTCAGGTGAACGCCTCTGTGCCGTCGCCGCCGCCGATCGCGCAATGGTTTACCGGCATCGTGCCCACCAATCCGTTTGCCGCAGCCGCCGAAGGGGCGATGCTGCCTCTCGTGATCTTCTCGCTGCTCTTTGGATTTGCGGTCACGCGCATCGAATCGTCGCTGCGCGCCTCGCTCTTGATGTTTTTCCAGGCGGTAGTCGAGACCATGCTGGTGCTCGTGCGATGGGTACTCTGGCTTGCACCAGTGGGAGTATTCGCCCTCGCGTTTGGCGTCGGGTACCACAGCGGCATCGGCGCGGCAGGCGCGCTCGGCTACTACCTGTTGCTGATGTGCTCACTCGGCATCGTGGTCACGGCCCTGTTCTATCCGGTGGCCGTGCTGCTTGGAGGCGTGCGCTTCAGTCAGTTTGCCCGTGCTGCGGCGCCGGCGCAGGTCGTTGCCATCAGTACTCAGTCGTCATTGGCATCGCTTCCCGCCATGATCGCAGCAGCGCAAGTCGACCTGCGCCTGTCGGGAAGAATCACCGCGATCACGCTGCCGCTCGCGGTGTCGCTCTTCCGCGTTACGAGCCCACCCTTCAATCTTGCCGTGGTGCTGTTCGTCGCCCATGTGTACGGCGTGCACATCGGCGCGG
>JBGPLJ010000151.1:0-8417 GCA_041486385.1 Steroidobacteraceae bacterium | reverse complement strand
GCCGAACCGTATTTTTCCGACATCGCGCCGAGCGAACCCATGCCGCGGTACGACTTGTAGGAAGCACCCTGGTAGAGCTCGACTTCGCCCGGCGATTCCTCGGTGCCGGCAAACAGGCCGCCGATCATCACAGAGTGCGCGCCCGCGGCGATCGCCTTGGCGAAATCACCGGAGTAGCGAATGCCGCCGTCGGCAATCGTGGGCACATCGGTATCCGCAATTGCCTCGCTCACGTTGGCGACCGCGCTGATCTGCGGCACACCGACACCCGCGACGACGCGCGTGGTGCAGATCGATCCCGGGCCGATGCCGACTTTGACGCCATCGGCCCCGGCTTTGACCATGTCGCGCGCGGCTTCCGGCGTGACGATGTTGCCGCCGATGACCTGCTGTTCCGGCCAGCGGGCCTTGATGCGCGCGACCATCTCGAGCACGCCCTTCGAATGTCCGTGCGAGGTATCGACCACGATGACATCGACGCCCGCTTCGCGCAGCGCCGCGACCCGGTCGAGTGTGTCTGGCGACGTGCCCACGGCGGCGCCTACACGCAAGCGGCCCGTTTCATCCTTGCAGGCATGCGGGAATTCCGTCGCCTTCTGAAAATCCTTGACCGTGATCATGCCCTTCAGCTGGAAGCCCGCGTTCACCACCAGCACTTTCTCGATGCGGTGCTTGTGCAGGAGCAGCAGCACTTCATCTTTGGGTGCGCCCTCGCGCACGGTGATGAGGCGATCCTGCGGTGTCATGACGCTCCTCACCGGCGCGTCGAGCTTCGTTTCGAAGCGCAGGTCGCGGTGCGTGACGATGCCGACGACCTCGTTGTTGCCAACGACGACCGGCACGCCGGAAATGTTCTTGGCGCGCGTGAGTTCGAGAACCTCACGAATGGTCTTGTCGGGCGTGACCGTGATCGGATCGGTGATGACACCGCTTTCGAATTTCTTCACGCGGCCGACTTCGCGCGCCTGACCGCCGATCGTCATGTTCTTGTGGATGATGCCGATGCCGCCTTCCTGGGCCATCGTGATCGCGAGACGCGCTTCGGTAACCGTGTCCATGGCGGCGGACACCAGCGGCAGGTTCAAGCGGATCCGGCGCGTGAGGCGCGTCGAGAGATCGACTTCTCGAGGCAGCACTTCCGAGTAGGCCGGCACGAGCAGCACGTCGTCGAAAGTTAGGGATTCCTCGAGGATGCGCATGGTCGGGCTGTGGGGAGGGCCTCGGCCGAAATAAAGCGCGCAAGTCTACCTGCCGGCAGCCAGCGGGTAAACCTTTTACTCGTTGTCGGCCTGGCTGTGGTTGGTCCATTGGGTTTGGCTCCGGGCTGGGTCATCGGGCAGCGCGCTGCAGCGCGTATCCGGAATGATCGCAGCCAGCCAGAGGTCACCAAAGCGCCCCGGATGAAGATCGAAACGCGCGCAGTCGCCTGCATGAAACTGGTTGAAAACCTTCGGAGCCACGCTCATATCCGGCTTGAGGCGCGGATCCAGCGCGCGTTCGAGTACCAGGTGATACGAGCGGTTCCTGCCCGACGTGTGATAGACGCTGGAGATATGCGTCCGAAATTCGGTCGCGGGCGAGTCATCCAGGCGCTCATTCTCAAGCGCATAGTAAGTACGGCCCGCAAACCAGCTGCCGGGCAGCGTAACGAGCAGCATTTCGAGCAGCACGAGGTGGGTGCGCGCAGTGCGGCCAATCAGCGTGGCAAGCACCACGAGGAAAATCGCACCCACCATCGCCGCCAGAATCGCCGCATTCCTGTTGATCACGTCAAATAGCAGCTGGCGCGGCAGTCCCACGCCTTCCATCCAGAGGAAGGCGGCGATGCCGGCGATTCCGATTACGCTCGATGCCATCAGCAGGATCTGCTGGCGTGATTCGGCCGGATCGCGTTCCGTGGTCCAGGGCCGCGCTTGAATCGCAACCAGGCGCTCGCCGACCTTTTCAAGCCCCGGCCCGACGGCCGGCAGCAGCGCCGCTGCGACCGCGGCCGCCGTGCCTTCATCCTGTTCGCGCCCGATCCTGTGCAGGTCGACCCACAAGGAGCCGCCATGGCAACGAATTGCACGAACGCGTTCATCGGTCAGGAGATCGTGCGTGGCATCGCGCAACTGCGCGTCGTGTGACAGCGCATCGAGCAGTACCAGATCATCCGTCAGCACGTAGATCGAGTCGTCGAATTCCCGATCAGCCGTCTGCCATTCACGCGCGATGCCGAACCACTTGGCCAGGCGATCGAAGCGGTGTTCGCGGCGCAGCACAAAGCGCAGATTGTCGGCAATGGCGATGCCGATCTTCACCCCGGAGACTCGCCCGGACCTGGCGCGCGACACGGCGAACTCGTAATGATTCTTGCCGTCGAATGCGGCGCTCGTGCCTTTGAGGCTCCGACGCATGGCGCCGAGGAGCATCACCGTTCTCACGACGACGAGCAGCAGGAGTCCAAAGCGAAACCAGGGCATATCGATGAAATGATACGGCGTTCGGCGCCACCCGCGCCAAACCCGTTAATATCCGGACGCGATGCCAACGCCGCTCTCCGCCGATCGGGATGTCTACAGCGTCTCGCGCCTCAATCGCGAAGCGCGCGCGCTCCTCGAGCGTGGCTTCGCAACGCTATGGATCGAGGGCGAGCTCTCGAACTTTGCGCGGCCCGCTTCCGGCCACTGGTACTTCTCACTCAAGGATGCGACCGCCCAGGTGCGCTGCGCGATGTTCCGCCAGCGCAACATGAATGTGGCTTTCGCGCCGCGCGACGGTGCGCAAGTGCTGGTGCGGGGACGCGTGAGCCTCTACGAACCGCGTGGCGACTATCAGCTGATCGTCGATCACATGGAGGAAGCCGGCGAAGGCGCTTTGCGCCGCCAGTTCGAAGAGCTCAAAGCGCGTCTGCAGAAGGCGGGCCTCTTTGCGGAGGAACGCAAGCGGGCGTTACCGCCCCTGCCCCGCCGTATCGGCGTCATCACTTCGCCGACCGGCGCGGCGCTGCGTGACATTCTGCATATCCTCAAGCGGCGCTTTCCGGCGATTCCCGTACTCATCTATCCCGTGCCCGTGCAGGGCGCGGCCGCCGCGCCGGCGATCACCCAGGCATTGCGCGAAGCCGGCGAACGCGCCGAGTGCGATGTGATCATTCTCGCGCGCGGCGGCGGCTCGCTCGAAGATCTGTGGGCGTTCAACGACGAAGCGCTCGCGCGCGCCATCTACCACTGCCCTATTCCGGTCGTGACGGGCATCGGCCACGAGATCGATTTCACGATCGCGGACTTCGTCGCTGACCGGCGCGCACCCACGCCATCAGGCGCCGCCGAGATCGTCGTGCCCGATCAGCGTGCGTGGCTGCAGGCGTTCGCCGATGTGCGCTCGCGCATCCTGCGGCTCACGCGGAGCTTGCTCGCGCGGCGCGGCGAATCGCTCGTGTGGCTCACGCGGCGCTTGCAGCAGACGCATCCGGGTGCGCGCCTCGCGCAGCAGACGCAACGACTCGATGACTTGAGCGAACGGCTGCGGCTCGCAGTCAGGCACACGCTGGACGGCAAGCGCTCGCAAATCGCTGAGCTTTGGGCGCACCTGCGGCGACTATCCCCCGAACACCAGGTGGCTACGCGCAGCGCCGAGCTCGCAACGCTTGCGTTGCGTCTGCGCGCCAGCGCCGCGCGGCGCATCGAATCGGCGCGCGCCCGTCTCGAGGTTTCAATGCGGGCCTTGCATGCGGTGAGTCCGCTCGCGACGCTGGAGCGCGGTTACGCCGTCGTGACGCGCGAGGCGGACGCCTCGTTGTTACGCTCGTCCCGCACGGCGCGTCCAGCGGACCGCGTGCGCATCCGGCTCACGGACGGGAGCATCCGTGCGGTCATCGAAGGTCGGGTGGAAGCGGAGGACCCATGATCAGCCGAAGCCTCAAAGTAACTGCGTCTCTCGCCGCATGGCTCCTGTCCTGCGCGTTCGCGGGCGCCGACACCGGCAATCCCACCGTGCGCGCGACACCCGGCGGCGTTGTGATCCTGAACCTCGCCAGCCCGGCTGAGACGCCCGCGGTCTTCTTCGAGGGTCATCGTGTGCTGGTGCGCAAGCTCGGCGAGCGCTGGGAAGCCGTCGTCGGCATACCGCTCGACACCGCGCCAGGCACGCAGCGCGTTGAATGGCGCCTCGCCTCGGGCGCAACGCGGCGTGTCAGTTTCGCTGTCACGAGATTCAAGTACCCGATCCAGAATCTGAAAGTGCCGCCGGCTCAGGTGGATCTCAGCAAGGAGGACCTCGAGCGTGTCGAGCGGGAAAAAACCCACATTGCCGAGGTGCTCGATGTCTGGTCGCCTGAAGGACCCGCGCTGCTGACGCTCGCGGCGCCCGTACCGGGCGAACGCTCAAAGAGCTTTGGCTCGCGCCGCTTTTTCAATCGTCAGCCGCGCAATCCTCATAGTGGCATGGACATCGCGGCGACGATCGGCACGCCGGTGCATGCGCCGCTCGCCGGACGCGTCGCCGACATCGGCGATTACTTCTTCAACGGCAACAACATCCTCATCGATCACGGCCAGGGCCTCTACACGATGTATTGCCATCTGAGCAGGATCGAGGTCGCCGTGGGCGATCGCATCGAACGCGGCGCAGTCGTCGGCGAGGTCGGCGCCACGGGACGCGTGACCGGCCCACATCTGCACTTCGGCGTGATGTTGAACCGCGCCTGGGTCGACCCCGCGCTCTTTCTGCCGAAGCCGTAGCTCGCCGCCCGCGCGCGATTCGCGCCCAGGCGCTAGCGGCGCTGGTGCGAGCGGCGCGCTTTGGGTCGGGTGGCGCGGCGGACTTTGACGGCGTAGGGGTTTTCGTCGGTGCGAAATTCCACGCGCACCGGGGCGCCGACGAGGTCATAGGCCTTGCGGAAGATGTTCTCGAGATAGCGCCGATAGGCGTCGGGCACCTGGTTGGTCTGGTTGCCGTGAATGATGATGACCGGCGGATTGCGGCCGCCCTGATGCGCGTAGCGCAGCTTGATGCGCCGGCCCTTCACGAGCGGTGGCTGGTGCGTGATGACGGCCTGCTCAAGGAGACGCGTGAGTTCGACCGTCGGCATTTCCCGGTTCGCCGCGGCATGGGCGCGGTCGACCGTGGCAAGCAGCTCGCCCACACCGCTGCCGTGGCGCGCGGAAATGAAGTGCTGAGGCGCGAACGGCAGGAACGAGAGCTTCAGATCCAGTTCGCGCCGCACATTGTCGCGCTGCTCGGTCGCGAGCTTGTCCCATTTGTTGATCGCAATCACGAGCGAGCGCCCGCGTTCGACGACGAGGCCGAAAAGCGATGCATCCTGTTCGGTTACGCCTTCCTGCGCATCGACAATGCCGATGACGACCTGCGCCTCATCGATCGCCTGCAGGGTCTTCACGATACTGAACTTCTCGACCTTCTCCTCAACGCGCGCCTTGCGCCTGACGCCCGCAGTATCGATGAGCACATAGGATCGGCCGTCGCGCTCGAACGGAACGAAGATGGCATCGCGCGTCGTACCGGGCTCATCGAACGCAACGAGGCGCTCCTCGCCGAGGAATCGATTGATGAGGGTTGATTTACCGACATTGGGCCGGCCAACCACTGCGACGTGAATCGCGCGTTGATCGACAACCGCCGCTGGCTTTGCTTCAAGACCGGCGAGCACCACGTCCATGAGCGGATCGATGCCCTGAAGATGCGCTGCGGACATCGGCTGCGGTTCGCCGAAGCCGAGCGCGTGGAATTCCGCGGCGGCCATGTCGCTGTCCTTGCCCTCGGATTTATTGGCCGCGACCACAACGGGCTTGCCTGCGCGCCGCAGAATGCGTGCGATGAACTCATCGTCCGGCGTGAGCCCTGCGCGAGCGTCGACCAGCAGGATGACTCGATCCGCTTCTTCGAGTGCGCGCCCCGCCTGGTCAGCCTTCAGCCGCTCGAGCGCGCCCGGGCGTTCGAGGAGACCGCCGGTATCGATCGCTATGTAGGGAATCGGGCCGACGCGGCCAAAGCCGTACTTGCGGTCGCGCGTAAGGCCCGGCTCGTCGGCAACCAGTGCATCGCGCGTACGCGTGAGGACATTGAACAGCGTGGACTTGCCGACGTTCGGCCGCCCGACCAATGCGACGACGGGCAGCATGGTGCCAGGCCTTGCGTTGCGTGATGCGCTCAGCCGCCGGCCGTGCCGCTCTTGCCCCCGCGGGGGCGCGAGCGGAACGCGGTCAGCGAACCCGCATCCGTCTGTACGAGCACGACACCGTTCGCGATGATCGGCTTCGACACGCGATCCTTGCCGGCATGCGCTCGACCGATGATCGCGCCATCGCTGCGGTCGATCCAGTGCACATAGCCCTGGAAGTCCGCCACCACCACCGAATTGCCGTCGATCACCGGCGCGCTCAATCCGCGCCGATGCAAGAGGTCCTGGCGCCAGACTTGGGAGCCATCCTTGCGGCTCATCGCGATCACAGCGCCGTCCGAGTCGGCGATGTAGACCGATTGCGGATCGAGAGCGAGGCCGCGATAACTCGATGCGTCACGCGCCCACCAGATCTGTCCGGACTCCAGCGCGAGCATCGCGGCACGGCCCTGAAAACCGACGACGAACACGTCCTGATCAGCGACCTGCACGGCGGAATCGATATCGACCAGACGTTCGAGTTCCGTCTTGCCCTTGGCGGGCGCCACGGCGCTTTCCCAAAGCACATCGCCCGTCACTGCATTGACCGCGACGACCTTGCCGTTATCGAAGCCGCAGATGACGGTATCGCCCACCAGAACCGGCGGCGCCGTGCCACGCAACGACAGGCGCGGTACCTGCTGATCGATCGACCAGAGTTCATGACCGTCGGCGGGCGCGAGCGCCTTCAAGCGTCCATCGACCGTGCGCACGACCACGACGTTGGCACCGACCGCAGCTGCGGACAACAACTCGCCGCCAACTCTTACGCGCCACAGCTGCGCCCCGGTCTCTTCCTTGAGCGCGATGACATCGCCTTTCTCCGAGCCGACCACGACGAGACCGGCGCCAACAGCCGGACCGGCTGACAGCGGCCGCTTGGTCCGGATGTGCCACTGACCGCGGCCGCTCACGGCATCGAGCGCAAGCACATCGCCGTTGTGCGAGGCCACGAACACCTTGGCGCCATCCGCGGCCGGCGAGAGGCCGAGACGCAGATGCTTGTCCTTACCGCCGAGCGATTCGCTCCAGAGCCTGTCGATCGTGAGCTTCGACGTGTAGTCGACAAGCTCGGCCGGCGGATCGATCTTCTTGCTGTCCTTCGAGCAGGCAGCGATGAGAACGAGCGCCGCGACGGCCAAGAGCAGCTTCTTCATGTTTTCGGTTCCTTCGCGGCGGCCGCTGGCGGTGCGGCCGGCAGTGCCACGTCAGCGAGATCGGCGATCTTGAGCTTCAGGAGATCCTCGTTCACGACGCCCGGCAGGTCCGAGGCGGCGGCGGCGCGATATTCAGCGAGCGCCCCGGGACGATCGCCCTTGGCAAGCAAGGCATCGCCGCGCACTTCCTGAATGCGCGGATCGAACGCTGACGAGTCCGCGCTGTCGATGAGCTTCAAGGCATCGTCGATCTTGTTCTGCTCGATCAGGATGCGCGCGAGCCGCAGGCGCGCCACGATCCGCAGCACGTCATCGTGCGAATCGTTCATGACGCGCGTCAGCGGCTCGACGGCGTCGGCAATCTTGCCCTGCTCCACGTTCCAGCGCGCGATCGCGAGTCGCGCCTGGTCGACGTACGGCGTGTTCGCATAGTCAGCATCCAGCGCGCCGAGCGCCTTGAGCGCCACGTCGCGCTTGTCAGCGCTCAGTGCGTTCAGCACCTCGGCGTACTTGACGTGCGCTTCGATCGCGTGCGCGTCCTGACGTACCTGCCAGTAGCGATAGCCATAGAGTCCGCCCACGCCAAGCGCGGCTCCGGCGACGATCCATGCGCCGTTTTCCTTGAGCCAGGTCTTGATCTCTTCCCACTGTTCTTTCTCAGACTTATAGACTTCCACGAATGTGCTCCTGACCCTGTTCTACTCTCGCCGTCGGGCCCTTGAGCTCCGGCAGCCATTCGACGAGGCGACGCGACAGGTCGCCCTGTGCGCACTCGACCTGCGGACTTTCGACCTTGAGCGAGCGCACGGCGACTGTGCCGCGCGCCACTTCATTGTCCCCGAGAATCACGGCGACCGTTGCGCCACTGCGATCGGCGCGGCGAAATTGTGCCTTGAAATTGCCGCCGCCGAGGTTTAGTTCGATCCTGAGGGCCGGATGCGCATCGCGCAACCACTCGCACAGCGTCAGCGCAGTGCGCTCGGCCGCCTCCCCCGCCACCACGCAATAAACCTGCGGCTGTATGACGTCGCCTGCCAGACCGAGTTCCTTCATGACGAGCACGATGCGCTCCTCGCCCAGGGCCCACCCGATACCGGGTG
>JBGPLJ010000150.1:0-8420 GCA_041486385.1 Steroidobacteraceae bacterium | reverse complement strand
GCGGGCTCTTCTTCGATGACCTCAATGCATCCCTGCCGCAGCTCGGGCGGCCGTGGGCGGACTGCTTTGCATTGATGAGGAGCGTTGGCGATCGGTACCTTGAAGCCTACCTGCCGATCGTCGCCCGTCGCCGGACGCTGAACTACGGAGAACGCGAGCGCCGCTATCAGCTCTATCGACGCGGGCGCTACGTGGAGTTCAATCTCCTGCAGGATCGCGGCACGATCTTCGGATTGCAGTCCGGAGGCCGAATCGATGCCATTCTCATGTCGATGCCGCCGGCCGTCGCCTGGTCGTATCGGTCACCCGACGCCGAGTACGACGCGCGCCTGCTGCCATATCTCACGGCAAGGCGTGGATTTCCCTGGGCGAGCAGCACCGCCACAGACTGAACAGAGCGCTTCAGCGAACGCCGAAGACAGCGATACCGGCGAATGATCGTGACCGCGCAAGATTCGCGAGATAACCCGCCAGCGGGACGTCGACCACGGCGTGCGCACGACCCGAAGAGGCGTGCCGTAGTAGCAGGACTCCGCGTTCGCGGATCGCAAAACCGAAGTGCGAAACATTCTCGAGCGAGCCCGTCACTGCCAGCGTACGGGCGTGTGGCCACACAAAAAAAACGATAGCCGCGGAGGGAATGCGTGCCAGCACTTCTCTGTCTCTGAGCGCCTCTTTCGGGATATAGCGCAGCACCGCTTCTTCGTCCCGCGCGGCGGCGGCCATTGACTGCAAAGCCGCGCTCGCGACCCGGCTCGATCTGAGATAGGCGTTGCGCGCCTGGCTCGGATTCTCAGCTAGCCGCGCGAGCCACGATCGGCGCGTGATCAAAGCGCGCGCACTCGCGAGCGGATGCGCTCCGGCCACGCCGGGCGTGAGCTCGAGGAGAATCCCGCGCGCGGCATTGTTCGGAATCCAGTCGAGATCCGGAAAATGATTGCGCGCGGCGAAATCGATCCTGCCATCGCGATAGCGCAGTGCATTCAGCTCGGACAGGATTTCGTCGGGAGTCTCGCTGCGCGCCTCGGCGATTACCGTTTCAACAAAAGTCTCGCAGTCGAAGCGATCGAATCGCACGAGCGGATCGCGGTCGATCAGGCCCTCGGGACCTTCACCGAGCGGGTCGAGGAGGTACGGTGTCCCGAGATACTTCGCGCTCACCTCAGCGATGCGCGCGGCCAACGGCGCGCTATTGGGGGTCGTTACAGGGCTCGTTGCGGCAGCCGTCGCCGCAAGCACGAGCAGCAACAAGCTGGGCGCGATGCTTCTCTGCCACGTAGCCAAGATGGTCAGGCGAGCGGCCAGCTCTCGAGCGTGCCGACCACGGAACTGAGGAAGGTGTTGGCCTGAAAGCCATCGAGCGCACGATGATCGATCGTCAGCGTGAGGTAGCACATCGAGCGGATCTTGAAGACTTCTTCGCCATCGAGTTCGTCGACGACGACGCGCCGCTCGACCTTGCCGACGCCGAGGATCGCGACCTGCGGCTGATTGATCACGATCGGCGCCGCAAGAATGCTGCCGCTCACGCCGTGGTTGGAGATAGTAAACGTGCCGCCACGCACATCCTCCGGCGCCAGCCGGCGTTCGCGTGCCGCCGCGACCAGCTCGCCGAGGCGGCGCGCGATACTGCGCAGGTCCATCGACTGCGCGCGGTGAATCACCGGGACGATCAGTCCTTCATTGCCGAGGGCCGTGCCGACACCGATATTGCAGTCACCGTGGATTTCGAGCGCATCCTCGTGAAACGTGCTGTTGACCTCCGGGTTCGACTCGAGCGCTCGCGCACAGGCGGCGACCATGTAAGCGGTCAACGTGAGCTTGATGCCCTCCCGCTCGAACGCGGCGACATGCTGCTTGCGATGCTTCAGTACGCGTCCGAGATCAGCCTCGAACACGGTAGTGACGTGTGGCGCTGTCGCCATGCTCGCGACCATGTGTTCGGCGATGCGTTTGCGCATCGCGCTGTGGGGAATCTTCCGGGGCGCGGCCGAGGCGCCTTCGCGATCCGCAACGAAACGCGTGATGTCCTGTGCGGTCAGGCGCCCATCCTTGCCTGACGCGGGAATGTTCGCCGGATTAAGACCATGCTCGGCGAGGAGCCGCCGCACCGCCGGACTTTGCAGCTGGCTGCGTGTCTCGGCTGGTATCTGGGCCGGTGTCTGGGCAGCCGCAGATTCGACGCGCGTCTTCGCTGTAATCGGCTCTGGCGCGGCGGCAGCCCCGCCCAGGCGCATCCGCGCAAGCACCACGCCGGGTTCCACGGATTCACTCTCGCCTTTGAGGATCTCGACGAGCTCGCCGGAGGACGGGGCCGCGATTTCGACGGTGACCTTGTCAGTCTCAAGCTCGAGCAGAGGTTGATGCTCGGCGACACGATCGCCGACCTTGTAGAGCCAGCGCAGGACCGTGGCTTCGGTGCCCTCGCTGTTCTCGGGCACGACTACGTCGATGAGCTCCACGACTAGAGCCCCACGCTTACAGTTCCGCCAGAGCGGTCACCGCGGCGGCAATCCGGTCGACGGTCGGGAGCGAGGCTTCGAGCAATGCAAGATTGTGCGGGCTTGGAATATCGGGCATGGCGAGTCGCTCGATCGGAGCATCCAGATCGAAGAATGCCTCTTTCGCGAGCACCGCGGCAATCTCCGCGCCGAAACCGCAGGTGATCGTGTCCTCGTGCACGAGGAGACAGCGGCGCGTGCGGCGGACGGAGGCGAGCACGGTGGCGCGATCCCAGGGCGACAGTGTCCGCAAGTCAATGAGCTCCGCAGCGATGCCGCTGCGTTCGATCGCCGCATCACAACGCTCGACCATCCCGCTCCAGCTCACGACGGTCAGGGCGTCACCTTTGCGCACGACGTGCGCATGCCCGAATGGCAGCACGTAGTTGTCGCCTGGGTAGGGCCGGCGCGACCACGCGGAATCGAGCGCCGAGCGGTGTTCGAAGAAAATCGTCGGATCGTTGCCGCGCAGAGCCGCGCGCAGCAAGCCGACGGCATCCTCGGCATTCGACGGCATCGCCACACGCCAGCCGACCGCGTGCAGGAACTGCGCTTCATTCGACTGACTGTGCCACGGGTCGCCGCACCTCGGGCCAAAGCCCCCCGGCATGCGCACGACCATCGGTGCCGCGAAGCGATTGCCCGTGCGCCAGCGCATGCTGCCGCAATCGTGCAGCTGCTCGGCCGCAGGCTCCGCGTATTTGCGAAACTGAATTTCCGGCACCGGTGTGAGACCCGCAAGCGCCATGCCGACCGCGCGCCCGATGATGCCTTCCTCGGAAAGGCTCGTGTCGAACACGCGCGCGCGGCCGAATTTCTCCTGCATGCCAAGGGTCGCGCCGTGGACACCGCCTTTCGGCCCCACGTCTTCGCCGAAGATCACGAGACGCGGATTTGACGTGAGCTCGGCCTCGAGCGTGCGCCGAATCGCGGTGATCATGTTGATGCGCGTTGGCTCCGGTTGCGGCTTCGGCTCGCCCGCCGCGAAGCGCTGGCCTTCGGGCATGGCGCCGCCCTGCGTCTGTAGTTGCGGCGCGCCGTTTGTCCCCGTCTCGAGAAAGACATGACGAGTCACACTCTCACCGAGCGGCTGCGGCCGCGCGAGCGCACGGTCAACGGCAGCCTCGACATCACGACGAGCGGACGCCGCGATACTGTTCCACTCCGCGAGCGAGAACTCGCGCGGCACGAGAAAGCCGCGCAGGCGATTGAGCGGATCGCGCTGGCGCTCGAGATTCACGACCTCGGCGGATTTGTACGCCTGGGTATCCTGCGCGGAGTGGCCGTTGAGGCGCGGCACAGTGAGGCGCAGCAGCACTGGACCCTGATCATCGCGAACCGTGGTGACCGCGCGCGCGGTCAACTCCGCGGCACGGGCGGGATCCGTACCATCGCCGTCGAGGACCGTGAGTTGACGGAATGCCGCGAGATTCGCCGCGATGTTGCCAGCTGGAGTCTGCAGGTCCGACCGCACGGAGATGCCGAAGCCATTGTCCTCGATGAAGAACAGCATCGGCAGGCGCAGCGTGGTCGCTTGCGTGAGCGCCGACCAGAATCCATTCGTCGCAATGGAACCGTCACCGCCATGGACGACGGCAATGCTGCGCGCATAGCTCACGTCGCCGAGTTGCGTACGGCGGTAGCGAATTGCCTGAGCCCAGCCGGCCGTCGGCGTGTATTGCGTGCCAACGCCGCCGCTCGCGGGTAACACAGTGGCCCCGCCCCGGCTTGGCATGTTGTAGACCACACCGATATCGCGCCCGCCGCTCGTGGATCCGGCGCGCGCGAGTGGCGCTGCGGCGGCGTCTTCCAGGTCGAGCCCGAGCGTGAGCATCAGCGGCCGGCCGCGGTAGTAGACGGCGACGCCGTCGTGCGGATCCGTCAGATGCAGGCCGAGCAGGATCTGCGACAGCTCGTGGCCACGCGCCGAAAACTGGTACAGCACTTTGCGCTCGGGCACGAGCCGCGATTCCTCGATGTCATCGAGCGTGCGCGACGCATGCAGGAGATAGGCGACGCGCTTCCAATCGGGGGCGGGTTGACTGGAGGGGCGCCCTGCCGGGACGCCAACGATCTGAGGCCGAATATCAGGCAAGCGATCGGACATGGTGGCCTGCTCGCGGCGAAGAGGCCGACATTCTAGATGCTTCAGAGGGGCAATATGATTTTAATTAATTGCATTGGATCGGCTAATTGAGCAATATTATTGCTCAAACGCGGAAACTGGCATTGAGATCACCTATGGCTACGGCAGCAAGGACCCTGGATCGCCTGGATCGCAAGATTTTGAGCGAGCTGCAGGCGGACGCCCGCATCTCCAATCAGGAGCTCGCGAAGCGCGTAGGGCTGTCAACGGCACCCTGCTGGCGACGCTTGCGGCGGCTGGAGGAGGACGGCCTCATCGCGCGCTATGCGACGCTGCTCGATGGCGCGGCGGTCGGCTGGCCGATCATCGCCTATGCGCTGGTGTCGCTCGAGAATCACCACCCCGAAAGCGTCACCCAGTTCGCGAAGCTCATCAACGAGCGGCCGGAAGTGCTCGAGTGCTACACGGTGAGCGGCAACAATGATTACCTGGTGCGCGTCGTCGCCCGCAGCATGGAAAGCTACGAGCAGTTCCTCACGACGCATCTGCTGCAGATCCCGGCAGTACGCTCCGTCAACACGAGCTTTGTGTTGAGGACGAAAAAATACACGACCAACCTGCCGGTCGACCAGCCCGGCTGAGAATCAGGCCGACGTCGCGCGCGCCTGCGTGTAGCGCAATACGAGTGTGGCCACGATGAGCGCACCGAACGTCAGGACGGCGGCTGCGAGGAAAGAAGCGCCGGGAAAGTAGATCGGCGCCCTGGCCGCCGTGTAGTAACTGAAGAGCTGCGTCATGAAGATCGGCGCCACGATTGCCGTGATGCCGGCCATGCTGGCAACGGCACCCTGCAGTTCGCCCTGTTCGTCCGCCGCTACGGCGCGCGACATGATGCTCTTGATCGACGGATTCGCGATCGTCCCGAGCGCGAATGGAACAATGCACGCATAGACCATCCAGCCACGCGTCACGAACGCGAGACTGACATAGCCGACGACATAGAGCGCGAGACCGATGTAAATGGTACGCCGCTCGCCGAGAAGCTTGACGATCGGTCCGATCAGCGTTGCCTGCACGATGGCGAACGTGACCCCGATGAAGGCCATCGACAGTCCCACATCGAACGGCCGCCAGTGGAATTTCTCCATCGTGAAGTAGGTCCAGGTGCTCGGATTCGCGTCATGCGCGATCTGATAGAGCAGCAAAGCGGCGATCAGCCCAAGGACCACCGGATAGCGGCGCATCCGCAGAAAGCTGCCCACCGGATTCGCGCGCGCGAGCGAGAACGGCCGCCGATTCGCGGCAGTCAGGGATTCGGGCAACACCAGGTAGCCGTACGCGACATTGGCGAGCGCGAGTCCCGCGGCGACGAAAAATGGCAGGCGCGGCCCGAAATTTCCGAGCATGCCGCCGAGCGCAGGGCCGATGACAAAACCCGTGCCCCAGGCTGCGCCGAGAAGGCCAAAGGTCCGGGCGCGTTCTTCTGGTTTGGTGCAATCGGCGATGTAGGCATTGGCCACCGCAGAGGTGGCGCCACAGATTCCCGCGACCGCGCGGCTGGCAAAGAGCCAGGTGAGCGTCGGCGCGGCGCCCATGACGAGATAGTCGAGTCCGAATGCGGCCATCGAAATCAGCAGCACCGGACGCCGGCCAAATCGATCGCTCAGGTTGCCAAGCACCGGCGCCGCAAAGAACTGCAGCGCGGCGAATACAAACATCAGCCATCCGCCGTAACGCGCGGCCGCGCTCAGCCCCTCACCCGTCAATTGCATGATGAGCTGCGGCAGCGGTGGAATGACGATGCCAAAGCCCACCGTGTCGATGAACAGCGCGAGCAGAATGAAGATGAGACCGCGAGCCATGGTCAAGTCATGACAGCAATTTTGTACCGACCCACCAGGCGCCGGCGGCAATGAGCCCCGATGCCGGTATCGTCAACACCCACGCGGCCACGATATTTCCTGCGACGCCCCAGCGCACCGCCGACACTCGCTGTGCCGCACCGACGCCGATGATCGCGCCGGTAATGGTGTGTGTCGTCGACACAGGAATGCCGAACGTGTAGGCGATAAAAAGCGTGATGGCCCCACCCGCCTCGGCCGAGAAGCCGCCGATCGGCCGCAGCTTCGTGATGCGCTGGCCCATGGTCTTGACGATGCGCCAGCCACCGAAGAGCGTCCCGAGCGCCATGGCGACATAGCAGGAGACCATGACCCATAGCGGCAGATGCTCTTTGGTGGTCACGCCGCCTGCGATCAGGAGGAGCCAGATGACGCCCATGGTCTTCTGCGCGTCGTTGCTGCCATGGCCCAGGCTATAGAGCGCGGACGACACGAGTTGCAGCCGTCGAAACCAGCGATCGACCGTATGCTGCGTCGAGCGAAAGCAGATCCAGGAGACCGCCACCATCAGAAATCCGCCGAGCACCATGCCGAGCAGGGGCGACGCCACGATGAAGATTGCGGTCTTGGTGATACCCGCGGTGATCAGAGGACCAGTGCCGGCCTTCGCGATCGTGGCGCCGATCATGCCGCCGATGAGCGCGTGTGAAGAGCTCGACGGAATGCCGAAATACCAGGTGATGAGATTCCAGCTGATCGCACCCATGAGTGCGCCGAATACCACCTGATTGTCGACGATTTCGGGCGTAACGATGCCTTTGCCAACCGTTGCCGCTACCTTGAGTTCCAGCAACGCGAACGCCAGAAAATTGAAGAATGCAGCCCAGGCCACGGCCTGGTAGGGCTTCAGCACGCCGGTCGAGACGACCGTGGCGATCGAATTGGCCGCATCGTGAAAACCGTTGAGGAAATCGAACGCGAGCGCGAGGGCGACCAGCAGGACGAGGGTCGTCACCGCGAAGTGGGCTTCCATTGTGGGTCCGCTGTGCTTGTTCTTGTGGCGGCGTGGATGTCAGGCGTGTTCGAGCACGACGCCTTCGATGACGTTGGCGACGTCCTGGCACTTGTCCGTCGCCATCTCGAGCAATTCGTAGACGGCCTTCAACTTGATGAGCTGACGCACGTCGCTCTCGTCACGGAACAGCTTCGACACCGCGGAGCGCATGACGCTGTCGGCGTCCGATTCAAGTCCGTCGATCTCCTGACAGATCTTGAGAATCAACGGTGAATTGTCCATCGACGAAAGGAGTGCGACCGCGGACTGCACGCGCTCACAGCAGATCTTCACGAGGTCCGCGAGATGCACCGCCTCCGGCGTGATTTTCTGGATGTCGTAGAGCATCAGCGTTTCCGCCGTGTCCTGGATGAGATCGAGGATGTCGTCCATGCGCGAGATGAGACGATGAATGTCGTCGCGGTCGAGCGGCGTCACGAAAGTCGTGTGCAGGAGCGCCACGGTGTCGTGCGTGATGCGGTCGGCGCTGCGCTCGAGCTCCTGAATCTGCGTGATCTGCCGGCCGCGGCTCGGCTGATCCTCATAACTCTGCAGGAGCGCCGCCAGGGCAACGCTGCCCTGCATGATGAAACTCGCGTGCTGATTGAAGTACTCGAAGAACTGCCCCTCGCGGGGCATCAGGCGCGATAAGAATTGCATGCTGGGCGGTTCCTGGAATTGCGGTGACTGGTGCTGGTTCGCGATTGTCGGTGCGCGATCAAGTGTGTGTGGTATCCCGCGCCGGCTTGCCGGTGCCAGGCGGCATCTGCGTCGCGTTCGGCGTTGGCGGAACGAAGGGCTTGCCATTGACGTTAAGTTGCCCGCCCTTGTATTCGATGTGCGTCGCCAGGCGCCCGTCCTTGCGCGTGACATAACCCTGCGCCTCCAGCGCGTCGAGATTCTGTTCGGCCGTCGCGCCCCCGCTGCCGCCGCCCGCG
>JBGPLJ010000149.1:0-8454 GCA_041486385.1 Steroidobacteraceae bacterium | reverse complement strand
GCCATCCTGCTGGCTTTCGGCGCGAGCCTCTGGAACACCTGGCGCGGCGCGGGAGCCGTCTACTACGACT
Source organism: Steroidobacteraceae bacterium (assembly GCA_041486385.1). Lineage (GTDB taxonomy): Bacteria > Pseudomonadota > Gammaproteobacteria > Steroidobacterales > Steroidobacteraceae > JBGPLJ01. The sequence continues at coordinate 8,384 of JBGPLJ010000149.1, read as the reverse complement.
CCGTTGCGATGTTCATCTTCTTCCTGTCGATCGCCCGTTACGTGGAGATGGGCGCGCGTCACCAGGCAGCGACGGTCAGCGAAGCGCTGGCGCTCCTGGTGCCTGCCGAGGCGACACGTATCAGGAATGGGCTCACCGAAAAAGTCCCCGTGGCTGCCCTGCGGCCTGGCGATCGCGTACTGGTTGCCAAGGGCGAAGCAGTGCCTGCAGACGGCCGCGTTGCTCTCGGCAGAACGGAATTCGACGAGTCCCTGCTCACGGGCGAGGGTGCCCCCGTGGCGCGCGCTGTCGGCGGCAACGTGATCGCGGGCACAATCAATCTCGACCGGCCCGTGGAAGTGGTGATCGGCGCGATTGGCGCGGACACGGTGCTGGCGGGAATCGTGCGACTGCTCGAGCATGCGCGCGGAACACGCCCACGCATCGCGTTGGCGGCCGATCGAGCCGCCCGCTGGTTCGTCGCAGGAATTCTCGCGGCGGCTATTGTCGTTGCCGGCGTGTGGCTCGTCGTCGACCCGAGCCGAGCCTTCGCCGTCACTCTCGCCATGCTCGTTGTCACCTGTCCGTGCGCGCTCGCGCTGGCAACACCGGCCGCGATCGCCGCGTCCATCGGCACGCTCGGCCGATGGGGCATTCTCGTGACGCGCCCGGATGCCATCGAGGCGCTCGCCCGTGCGCAGCGTATTGTTTTCGACAAGACGGGCACGCTGACCGCCGGCCCGAGCCACGTTGCAATCACGGCCTTGTGCGGCGATGCGAGCGCCGAGCGCTGCCTCGCAATTGCCGCCGCCCTCGAACGCGGCTCGCGTCATCCGTTGGCAGCCGCCTTTCGCAGTTTCGAGGATCCGGCGGTGGTTGCCACGGAACTGCGGGAGATCGAAGGCGCAGGTGTGCAAGGGGTGATCGACGGCGATCTTTACCGTCTCGGCCGCCACGACTTCGCGCTGGGTACAGCCACTGCCGACAGTCCCGCGGGCGGCGCAAGAGCTCGGGCCTGGCTTGCCGCCGGCAACCAGCTGCTCGCGTCCTTCGACACTGACGAGCGGCTGCGAGTAGCGTCGCGCGAGGTCTTCGATGAGCTGCGGGCCCTCGGTTTGGAAATTGAAATCGCAAGCGGCGACAGCGCGGAGCGTGTCGGGCAGATCGCTCGCGCGCTAGGCGTCGAGCACTTTGCTTCGCGGTTGTCTCCCGCAGACAAGCTCACTCATATCCGGGCGATCCAGCGGCAGAGCCCCGGCGTCATCATGGTCGGCGACGGCGTCAACGACGCTCCGGTGCTCGCCGCGGCAGGCGTCTCGATCGCGCTGCAATCGGGAACAGCGCTCGCGCAGTCGAGCGCGGACCTCATCCTCTTCGGCGCAAGCCTCGAGGCGCTGCCCCGCGCGATCGCCGTCGCGCGCCGCTCGCACCGCGTGATCCGGCAGAATCTCATCTGGGCCGCGATCTACAACACGGTCGCCATTCCGCTCGCCGCGCTCGGCTGGATTGCGCCCTGGCTCGCGGCCCTCGGCATGTCGTTGAGCTCCATTGTCGTGGTGCTCAATGCGCGCCGCATCACCAGGCTCGCGCGCCGGCTGCCCGATGCTCCGGCAGCGGCGCCGCAGCGCGCGGAGGCGACGGCATGAGCATTCTTTTTGTTCTGATCGCCCTCGGATTGCTCCTGATGGGGATTGCGGTCTGGGCGTTCTTCTGGGCTGTCGATAAGGGTCAGTTTGACGATATGGACGGGCCCGCTTCGAGTATTCTTGACGACCATGAAACTTCGGATTCGCGGCAATTCCCTGCGCCTGCGCGTCACTCGCCCCGAGCTTGACGAGCTCGCGAGCGGCCGCCCCGTCATCGAACGCCTGACCTTTGGGGCTGGCGCGCAGTTGCGTTACGAACTGAGCGTCGACGCAACCGCGGCCGCGCTCGAAGCCAGCTACAACGACAACGTCATCCGCGTGCGCATTCCGGCCGCCGAATTCCGGCGCTGGCGGAGTGGGGATCAAGTGGCGCTGCACGCGGCCCAGACAACGGGCCAAAATAGCGAGCTCGCGTTATTGGTCGAAAAAGATTTCCCCTGCCTCACGCCACGCACAGGCGAGGACGACAGCGCAGCCTTTGCCGATCCGGCGGGACCCAAGGCCTGCTAGCGCGAAATACCCGCCCGCATCGCCCGGTCTTCTCGCTGCCAGCACCCCAATTGACCTGAACCAACGACAAAAGGTGACCGCATGAAGCCGAATGAGACCTTTGCCGTTCAGAAAACGGACAACGACTGGAAGAACGAGCTGACCCCCGCGGCATTCTGCGTGTTGCGTGAGCACGGCACGGAGCGCGCTGGATCGAGTCCGCTCGACAAGGAACATCGTCCAGGCGTCTTCAACTGCGCGGCCTGCGGGCAGGCGCTCTTTCTGTCGGACACGAAATTCAACAGTGGCACCGGTTGGCCGAGCTTTTTTCAGCCGATCGCGGGCGCCATCGCGACGACAGTCGACGGGAGTCACTTGATGACGCGCACGGAGGTGCATTGCAGCCGTTGTGGCGGGCACCTCGGCCACGTGTTCCCCGACGGCCCGAAACCGACCGGTGAGCGCTATTGCATGAACGGTATTTCGCTCAAGTTCGTGCCGAAAGAGCCCGGCTAGGCATTGAAAAAGAGAAGACCCTCGCTCGGTACAAGCCGGGCGAGGGTCTTTGTTGTGACCGCCGCGTGCGGCGGTCAAAGGTCAGTGGTCTGCCGTCAGTCGCTGTAGGCGCGCTCGCCGTGCTCGACCGTGTCGAGACCTTCGCGCTCAGTGTCTTCCGCGACACGCAGGCCGATGGTCCAGTCGACGATCTTGAACGCAATGAGCGCGACCACACCCGACCACACGAGCGTCGTACAGACTGCCCAGAGCTGCGAGATCACTTGCCCCTTGATGGAGTAGGCGCCCACGGCGTTTGCAACGTAGTCGTAGACGCCCGTTCCGCCGAGCCAGGGTGCGCAGAAGACGCCCGTGAGCAATGCGCCGGTGATGCCGCCGATGCAGTGCACGCCGAATACGTCGAGCGAGTCGTCGTACTTGAACAGGTTCTTGAGCTTCGTCACCGCGAGGAAGCAGATCACGGCCGCTGCGCCGCCGACGGCAAGCGAACCCATCGGTCCTACCCAGCCGCAAGCGGGCGTGATTGCCACGAGACCCGCGACCGCACCAGACCCCGCACCAAGCGCCGTGGGTGTGCCTCTCGCAATCCATTCACACGCTGACCACACGAGCGTGGCGAAGGCGGTCGCCAGCAAGGTATTGGCAAACACCATTCCGGCGAAGCCGGTCGCTTCCAGGTTCGATCCCACATTGAACCCGAACCAGCCGACCCACAGCAGCGTCGCGCCAATGTAGACCATGGGCACGTTGTGCGGTGGCATGGATGTTTGGCCGAAGCCGATACGCTTACCCACGAGCAGTGCGCCAACCAAACCGGCGATACCGGAGTTGATGTGCACGACGGTGCCGCCGGCGAAATCGACGGCGCCTTTCTGGAAGAGGAATCCAGCGGTTGCTTGCGCAGCGTCGCCCGCGGCCGCACTGGTGTAGGCATCCGGGCCCGCCCAGTACCACACCATGTGTGCGACTGGCAGGTAGGCAAACGTGAACCACAGCGCGATGAACAGCAGTATCGCGGAGAATTTCACGCGCTCGGCGAATGCGCCGACGATCAGACAGGGCGTGATCGCGGCAAACGTGAGCTGGAATACCATGTACACATACTCTGGAATCACCACGCCTTTGCTGAAGGTCGCAGCCGTTGAGTCCGGCGTCATGCCTTGCAGGAATGACCGATCGAGACTCCCAAAGAAGGCGCCGAGGCTCCCGTGCCCTTGTGTGAATGCAATGCTGTAGCCGTAGAGCGCCCAGAGCACCGCGCACATGCAGAAGATGATGAGCACCTGCATCAGCAGCGAGAGCACGTTCTTCGAACGGACCATGCCGCCGTAGAAGAGCGCGAGGCCCGGAATCGTCATCAGGATGACCAGCACCGTGGCGGTGAGCATCCAGGACGTGTCGCCTTTGTTCGGCACCGGCGCGGCGGCATCGGCCATGGCGAACGCCGGCGCTAACACGAGCGCGAGCGCCAGCAGGCGCTTGGCGAGGCTCGCGGTGGGTTTTGTTGGACTCATCGTTATAGGCTCCTCGATTGATCCTGATGAAACGCGCGCTCTACAGCGCTTCGCTGCCGCTCTCGCCGGTGCGAATGCGGATGGCGGCATCGAGCGGCGCGACAAAGACCTTGCCGTCACCGATCTTTCCTGTGCGCGCGATGTTGCAGATGGCTTCGATGACCTGCTCGACGATGGCATCGTCGACGGCCAGCTCGATCTTGGTCTTCGGTACGAAGTCGACCTGGTACTCCGCTCCGCGATAGAGCTCGGTATGGCCGCGTTGGCGGCCGAAGCCCTTCACTTCGGTCACCGTGATCCCACGTACGCCGATGTCGGCGATCGCCTGGCGTACGTCGTCGAGTTTGTAAGGCTTGATGATTGCGGTAATGAGTTTCATTGCATTGAGCTCCGTCCCCACGCTTGAGTGCGTTTTCTCGTGGACCCAGAGGAGAGTGCATTCCCCGTGCCAAACCGCAGCCTGGACGAGGAATCAGCGAGTTAGGCGCATTTGACCGAATCAACGCGAGGCTCATGCACCAAAAAGATGCGCGCCATCACATTTGACGCATCGGAATGGACCGGATCATCAATTTTCAAAGCGCGAGGCCGCTAACCATCGAGCAGGAGTCGGAGTCGCAGTGCCGAACGGATATCGCTTATGAGCCCGCGCCCCAATTCGGTCGGAGCCGCCTTTCTACAAGGTCACTCACGCGCGGACGAAGCCTTTTACCGCGCTGCTGCTGCTCATCTCTATGACCTCGTTACCGTGACCGACCGCCACGGCCTTGTGATCTTCATGGGCGGCGCGGTGAGTTCCATACTCGGCGGTCGCTCCCACGATCATCTCGCCCGCCGCCTGCTCGACATCATCCATCCCGACGATCGCGCGCAAGTGGAGCAGCATTTCCAGGCCCTCGCCCGTAGCGACGCGACCACGCTGGTACCTCCGATCGAGTACCGCATGGCGACCGCCGCCGGCGCGTACCGCTGGATCGAGTCCGTCACGCGCAATCTCCTCGACGATCCGGCAGTGAATGGCTTTGTCTTCATCGGCCGCGACATTTCGGCGCGCAAGCAGGCCGAGGCGGCCCTGCGCGACTCGCAGATCCGGCTCGACATGACGATGTGGGCGACGCAGATCGGATTCTGGGAGCTTGATGTCAAGACCGACCAGACGATATGGCTCAACAACTGGTGCGAGGTCCTGCGCATCGATCCGTGCGATGGCAACGATCACGTCGATCGCTGGGACTCGCGCATCCATCCGGACGACCTTGCGGCCGCGCGCGGCGCCTTCACGGCGCACATGAACGGCGTGAATTCCTACTACGAAGCCGAGTACCGCATCCTCGATCGCGATGGAGCCTGGCGCTGGATTCGTGAACGCGGCCGCGTGTCCGAGCGCGATGCGGAGGGCCGGCCGCAGCGCATGATCGGAACGTGCATGGACATCAACGTGCGGCGTGCAGCGGAGGATGCGTTGCGCACCTGTCAGGCGGCGCTCCAGGCGATGGCAGCCACCGTGCCCGAGTGCCTGCTGCAGCTCGACACGCTGCTGATCGTAAGATCCGCGAGCCGTCCGCTGGGAGGCTTGAGTCCGGAAGCGCTCGTCGGCAAGCCGCTCGGCGAACTCGTCGGTCACGATGAACGGACGGCGCTGACGCAGGTGCTGATGAAAGTCGTGAACGATCTGCGGGCGGCGGATTTCGCACTGCGCGTGGGGGGTCCTGCGCAGCCTGCGATGCGGGCGCGCGCGACGCCTATTATCGTTGCCAATCGTGCGACCGGTGTCGCCGTCAGTGTGACAATCAGCGCGCCTGTCAGTGCGGGCCCGCCACGCTAGTGGCGCCAAGAGCATTCGGCGCGTTGCGCGGACTCATAAGATGCACCACCGTGCCGATCACGACCATCACCGGCACGACCAGCGCACTCGTTGGCAGGTCGCTGATGGCTGACACAATGAGTCCAACCACATAACTCAGGATCACCAGCACGAGACCGAGCCAGAGTTGCCGGCCCGCTGGATAACGATACGTCGCGATCGCGGGCACGATCAGACTCGTAAAGACGAGGTACACGCCGACGAGCTGCACCGAGACCGTGACCATGACGGCAAAAAGCGTATAGAAGCCAATGCGGCCGAGGCGTTGCGCAACGGTCCACCAGAGCGCCAGAAACACAGCCGTGACAATGCCCGCGCGCCAGAGCTGGGCCGGCGTGACCCAGAGAATCTGGCCGGCGAGGAGGTCCTTCAGATCCTCGCCGCCGTGCGGATCGTTCGCGAGCAGCAGAATCTGCACGGTGGATGCGACCACGAACATCACGCCGATGAGCGCTTCCTGCACTTCCGGGCGCTTGCGTTCGGTCCACGTTAGAACCAGCGCGCCACCGAGCGCCGCGGTCACCGCGGCAACCTGTGTCACCCAGCCCTGCAGATCGAGCCCCATGTAATGCGCGGCGACGACACCGACGCCCGCGACCTGCGCGATCGCCAGATCGATGAAGACGATGCCACGGCGCAGCACCTGCTGTCCGAGCGGCACATGTGACAACGTGACCAGTACGCCCGCAATGAGCGCCGGCCAGAGAATGCTGAAATTCGCGAGTAGATTGTTCATTGGTTTTGTTATTTCGCTGCGAGCAGATGCTGGATTGTATCGTCGAACAAACTAAAAAGATCCTTGGCGGCATCGCTCCCGCCAACGGAATACGGCAGCACCACCACCGGCGCATGAATGCGGCCGGCGAGCCAATCCGCAGCGCGGCCATCGTTATAGGCATTGCGCAGGATCATTTTCGGCGGATCCGCGGTGAGTTTCGTCACGAGCTCGGCGAGATAGCCTGAGCTCGGCGGCACGCCGGGCTTCGGTTCAATCGCGGCCACTTCTCGCAAGCCGAGCCAGTGCATGAGATACACCTGATCGCGATGGATCACCACGACCGGCACACCCTTGAGGGGCGCCGCGAGCGTCTCCCAGCGCTTGACCGCGGCCTGCCAGCGCGTCTGGAAATCCGCGCCGCGTGCCGTGTAGAACGCGGCGTTGCCTGCATCGATCGCAACGAGACGCGCCGTAAGCGCCTGCGCAACGATCCCGATATTGCGCGCGTCGAGATGCGCGTGCGGATTGCCGAGCGGATGCACATCACCCATCGAGCGGTCGACGGCGGTCGGGACTTCGAGGAGACGCAGCTGTTTGTCGGCTTCGAAGTAACCGAGGCTCCCGGGCTGAATCCTGCCGTTGCCCGACTCCTGCAACAGCACAGGCAGCCAGCCCACTTCGAGTTCCGCGCCCGCTGCGACGACGAGATCGGCATTGCGCGCGCGCGCCACCAGACTCGGCTTCGCTTCCACGCGATGCACGTCCTGAAAAGCGGTGGTCGCCGTGTAGACGCTCACTTTGTCGCCGCCGAGCTCGGCGGTGAGAGCGCCCCACTCCGGCGTCGTCGCAAGAACCCGCACCGCCGCGTGCGCTGCAGTGCTACCCAGAATCAATGCAAGCAGCAAGCTGCCTGCGAGACGTCTCAGCATGAGCATTCTCCAGATCGAATCAGTATTTGTGAGCGCCGTGCGCTCCGAGACTGTAGAGGTACTGCAGGAAGAATTCGCTGTCGTGCCCGCTGCCGCGCGCCTCATCCCAAGCGTACTGCGCACGCATGCGCGAAAATTCGCTTGGACTGAAGTCGAGCATGAGCGAGGTGCGCGAAGGCGTGGCCGAGTTGAGGTCCGGAAAGTCGCCGGGCGCGAGCGCGCCGCTCTCAACAAGGCCAATGCGCGGATTGCCCGAATCGAGTCGGTCGTAGCGCAGGCCGGCGCGCCATCGTGGCATGAACTGATACACCGTTTGCAGGTATGCGCCCCACTGACTCGAGTGATAGGCGTCCTCGAGTGGCGCACCGTCGGCATCGAACATGAGCGCGCCGCTCTCGGTCCGCCTCAGGTACTCGCCCTGGACCTTGAGATAGCGCTCGGTCGTATTGCCGTGGGGCGACCATTTGTAGACGAAGTCGGCGACCCAGAGCCGCGAGCTGCCGTTGAAGCTGTCAACCACGGGAATTCCGAGCGCATCGGTCGAATCGAAGCGGCGGCCCGCGGCGCTCTCGCGCAGATACGAAACCCCCGCACGCCAGCTCGCCGAGTCGCCAATATCGTTGCCCGCATGCGCAAACGCAACGACGCCATTCAAGCCGTTGCCGGTGCGCCGCGTCCCTGGAAAGCGTTCGCCACTGCCCGATTCCAGGCCGAATTCGAGAAAAAGAT
>JBGPLJ010000148.1:0-8620 GCA_041486385.1 Steroidobacteraceae bacterium | reverse complement strand
GGCATCAACGTGCCGATTCCGGTGCCGATGGCCTTCCACAGTTTCGGCGGCTGGAAGCGCTCGCTCTTCGGCGCACTGCACGTCCACGGCCCCGACGGCGTCCGCTTCTACACGCGCCTCAAGACCGTCACCGCGCGCTGGCCGACGAGCGGCCGCGGCAGTGCCGAATTCGTCATGCCGACGATGAAATAGCACGCCGCAACAACCCAAGCCTGACACCGTCCATGTCCCCCGCGACTCCCTGGTTCCTGAGCCAACTGGCGACGATTTGTGTGGGGCTGCTGTTCTTGCTGGCCCCGCTCGGAATTGTTCTCGCACGGCGATCTTTCGGAAGCCAGGTGATCTACGGTGCCTGCACGCTTGTCTGCTCCGTGCTTGCCGCTGTCGCGCTCATCGCTCTATTGGGACCGGGCTCGAGACTTGGGGCCGTCCAGCTTGCGGTTGGCCTGCCGCTTGGCCGAACACTGCTCGGATTTGATTCGCTGAGCGCCGCGTTCGCCGTAATCATCAACGTTGCATGCGCGATCGTCAGTGGTTACGCGATCGGCTACGGCAAGCACGCCCGCGAGCCGGAGCGGGTCGTCCCCTTCTATCCTGCATTCATCGGTGCGATGAACCTCATCCTGCTTGCCCAGGACGCGTTCTCCTTCCTCGTCGGATGGGAGTTCATGTCACTTGCATCCTGGGCACTCGTGGTGAGCGAGCACCGTTCGGAGGCCAACCGGCGCGCGGCTCTCATCTACATCATCATGGCGACGGGTGGAGCTCTCACGCTGCTTCTCGCCTTCGGACTGCTCGCCGGTCCTGGTGGTGGTTATGGGTTCGCGGAGATCCGGCAGGGCGCCGCTTCCGGCATTGGTTCGATCGTTCTCTTTCTTGCACTGATCGGCGCCGGGTCCAAAGCGGGTCTTGTTCCGCTACACGCATGGCTGCCGCTCGCGCACCCGGCCGCGCCGAGTCACGTGTCCGCATTGATGAGCGGTGTCATGACCAAGGTGGCCGTGTACGGATTCGTGCGCATCGTCTTCGACCTGTCCGGCCCGCCGTTGTGGTGGTGGAGCATTCCTGTCCTGCTGGTCGCCGGCGTCACGGCGCTGCTCGGCGTTCTGTATGCATTGATGGAACACGACTTGAAGCGACTGCTCGCGTACCACACCGTGGAGAACATCGGCATCATCTTCATCGGTCTCGGGCTCGCGCTTGCGTTCGAGGCGAGCGGCCTCGGTACCGCGGCCGCGCTCGCGCTGACGGCGGCCGTGTTCCATGTATTCAACCATGCTCTTTTCAAGAGCCTGCTCTTCCTCGGCTCCGGCGCGGTGCTCAGCGCAACTGGTCAGCGCGACATGGAGCAACTCGGCGGGTTGATCCGCCGGATGCCCGTCACGGCATTCGCGTTCCTTGCGGGATGCATCGCCATTTCCGCACTGCCGCCCTTCAACGGGTTCGTATCCGAGTGGCTGACGTTTCAGGCGATTCTGCTGAGCCCGCAGTTGCCGCACTGGATCCCGAGACTGCTCGTTCCCGCGATTGGAGCAACGCTCGCCTGTTCGGCGGCGCTCGCGGCAGCGTGCTTTGTCAAAGCATTCGGCATCACCTTCCTCGGCAGGCCGCGTTCCAAGGCCGCGATGGAGGCGTGCGAGACGGACCGCTGGTCGCGAAGCGCCATGCTGATGCTTGCGGCGCTCTGTTTGTTGGCCGGAATTCTGCCGGGTTTCGTCATCGACAGCCTGACTCCGGTGACGCAGATGCTGGTCGGAGCGCATCTTGCTCCGCAATCGGCACAGCCGTGGTTTCGCATCGTTCCCACCGATACTGCGCGCAGCGCGTACAACGGATTGCTGGTCTTCATCATGGTCATGGCCGCAGCCGCGGCGACGGCCTTCGTAGTGCGCCGCTTTGCATCGCACGCATTGCGACGCTCACCGGCCTGGGATTGCGGGTTCCCTGATCCGAGCCCGGCGACCCAGTACACGGCCGGCAGCTTTGCGCAGCCCATTCGGCGCGTCTTCGGCGGTGTCGTATTTCGCGCCCGCGAGGAGGTGTCCATGCCGAAACCGGGTGACACGGCGGCGGCCAAGCTGCACGTCGAGCTGCACGACACCGTTTGGGAAACGCTCTACCTGCCCGTGATTCGCCTGGTGAACGTGGCGGCCGATCGCCTGAACCAGATGCAATTCCTGACGATTCGGAAATATCTGACTCTCGTGTTCATCGCACTGGTGTTGCTGCTCGTCATCGTGGGGACGTGGCGATGAGTTCCGGGTGGCTCACGCAGTTCGCGCAGGCGGTTCTGGTCCTCGCGCTTGCGCCGCTCCTCTCCGGCGTAACGCGCAAGATCCGGGCCCGGCTGTTGCGCAGACGCGGTGCCTCCGTGATTCAGCCGTACCGCGATCTCGTGAAGCTGATCCGCAAGGAAGCCGTGGTCGCCGAGAACGCATCTTGGCTTTTCCGGGCTGCGCCGTACCTGGTATTTGCCGCGACGTGGGTGGCGGCGACACTGGTGCCGACATTCGCCACCGACCTCACGCTGAGCGCGGCCGCGGACATCATCGTCATCGTCGCTCTGCTCGGCACCGCGCGCTTCCTGCTGGCGCTCGCCGGGCTCGATGTCGGCACAAGTTTCGGCGGGATCGGGTCGAGCCGCGAAATGCTGTTCGCCTCGCTCGCGGAGCCGGCCATGCTCATGGCCGTATTCACGCTCTCGTTGTTCGCCGGCTCCACTCAGCTCTCATCGATTTCCGCATACATGCAGGGACCGAGCGCCGGCCTCAGCATTTCCCTCGCGCTCGCCCTGGTCGCGCTGGTCATCGTGGCGATCGGCGAGAACGCCCGCATTCCGGTCGATAATCCTGCGACTCACCTTGAGCTCACGATGGTGCACGAAGCCATGATCCTCGAGTACTCGGGCCGCCATCTCGCGGTGATCGAAGCCGCCGCGTCGCTGAAGCTGCTGCTGTACCTGTCGCTGATCGCGTGCGTCTTCGCACCGTGGGGAACGGCAGTCGCCGGCGCCGGCGCCGTCGCGTACGCCGTCGGATTCGGCGCCTACGCGCTCAAGCTCGCCTTCGGCGCTTTCCTGCTGGTTCTGTTTGAGACATCGATTGCCAAGATGCGGGTGTTTCGCGTGCCGGAGTTTCTCGGCATCGCGCTCATGCTGGGCCTGCTCGGCACGATCCTGCTGTTCGTCTCGAGGGTAACGCAGTGAGCCTCCTCGACGCGGACATCGCTCATCTCCTCGCGGGCTCCATGGTGCTCGTGAGCTTCATGCTGCTCTATCAGGACCGCATGTTCGCGTTGCTCAACACATTCGCGATCCATGCCTGCGTGCTGGCGTTGTCGGTCGGCTGGCAGGCTTACCTGCAGGGCGCGCCGCATCTTTTCATCACTGCCCTGATCGCGCTCCTATTCAAAGGGATCATCATCCCGATCGCCCTGCATCGAATCGTCGTGCGCCTGGGAATCCATCGCACGCTCGACAGCGTCGTGAGCATTGGACCGACGATGCTGGTCGGGATGGCGCTGGTGGCGCTGTCCATCGTGGTCATGCTGCCCGTGACGCAAGGCGCGGGCGCGTTCGTGCGCGAGGATCTGGCGTTCGCGCTCGCAGTCGTGCTGCTCGGCTTCCTGATGATGGTCACGCGCCGCAACGCAGTGAGCCAGGTCATCGGCTTCATGTCGCTCGAGAATGGCCTCGTGCTCGCCGCGACCGGCGCCCGTGGCATGCCGCTGGTGGTCGAGATCAGCGTCGGATTCTCCGTGCTCATCGCGTTTTTTGTCGTGGGGATTTTTCTGTTTCGCATTCGCGAGCGATTCGACACCGTCGACCTCTCGGCGCTTGACATGTCGCGCGGCGAGTCGTCATGAACTTCGACCTCGGATCGCTGGCGCTGACTGGACTCCTCGTCATCCCCGGTCTCGGCGTCATTTTCCTCGCAGCGATCCCTTCCTACCGCGTGTCGGCGCCCCTCAATGTGGCGCTCTGCGCCTGCACGCTCGCGAGCGCGGGCCTGCTCTACCAGCACCGGCCGCAGGCTTCGCTCTACCTCCTCGTCGATGACCTCAATACCGTTTTTCTGATCGTCGGCGCGCTCGTCGGTTTCAGCACCAGCGTGTTCAGCGCCGGCTACATTGCGCATGAGTTGCAGGCGCGCAAGCTTAAGGCCAGCGATCTGCGCTTCTATCATGCGATGTACCAGCTGCTCATGCTGGCAATGAATCTCGCGCTGGTGTCGAACAATATCGGACTCATGTGGGTCGCGATCGAGCTCGCGACCCTCACGACGGTGGTGATGGTCGGCATCTACCGCACGAGCGCCGCACTGGAAGCCGCGTGGAAGTATTTCATTCTGGGCTCGGTGGGAATCGCCCTCGCGCTCTTCGGGACGATCCTGGTCTACCTCGCAGCGGAAGAACACCTGGGCGAGGGCATGGTGGCCATGGCATGGGATCGGCTCGCGGCGAACTCGGCGAGCTTCGATCCGGCTCTCCTCAACCTGTCGTTCGTATTTCTGCTGCTTGGCTACGGCACGAAAGTCGGTTTGGTGCCGGTGCATGCATGGCTGCCGGACGCGCATGCGGAAGGTCCGACACCAATCTCCGCCGTGCTGTCGGGCCTGCTGCTGAATGTCGCGCTGTTCGCGCTGCTGCGGTTCAAGGTGATCATGGCCGGCAATGCCGCCGTCATTTCCCCCGGTCCGATGATGATCACGATGGGACTCGTCTCGCTCCTTTTCGGGGGCCTCATGATCTACCGCCGGCGCGACATCAAGCGCATGTTCGCGTACTCCTCGATCGAGCACATGGGAATCATCACGCTGGCGTTTGGGCTCGGCGGGCCACTCGCGAACTTCGCGGGGCTGCTGCACATGGCGATGCACAGCCTCACAAAGTCCGCCATCTTCTATGGCGTCGGCTACGTCTCGCAGCTCGAAGGCACGCAGCGCATCGCGGACATTCGGGGCCTCACGCAAAGTCAGCCTGCGCTCGGGTGGCTGCTGGTGGTCGGCGTTGCCGCCATTGCGGGCCTGCCGCCGTTCGGCGTATTCACGAGCGAGTTTCTGCTCGTGACGTCGACCTTTGCGCGCTCACCGTGGCTCGCCATCGTGCTGGTCATCGGTCTCGCAATTGCATTCAGCGCGATGGCGCAGCGTCTGCATGGCCTGGCATTCGGCGAGGCGCGCGCCCGACACGTGCTGCCCGCCTACCGTCTCGCCCCCATGGCGCTGCACTTGGGCTTGGTCGCGATAGCGGGTGTCTACCTGCCGGCGACCGTCGTTACCTGGTTTCGTCACGTGGCAAGTCTCCTGAAATAGGAAGTTCGGTGCTCAAAGCATTGTTTGCCGATCGCCTGGTCACCGCCGCGCATCGCGGCTGGCCGCGCGTCGACGCCGATGCCGATGTATGGCGTGGCATGGGCGAGGCGCTCCGCGAAGGCAAACTCGATCTGCTCGGTCTGTGGGGCGATGACGCCAACGTGCATTGCGCCCTCTACGAGCAGGCGACACGTCGGATGATCATCGCATCGATCGACGCGAGCGCCGGCAAGGTACCGTCCCTCGCGGTTTTCCACGCGCCCGCTTCACGTCTGGAAAGGGCGATCACGGATCTCTTCGGCTTCGAATTTGTCGGGCTTCCCGATCGGCGACCGTGGCTCGACCACGGACTCTGGCCGATCAGTACCCCACTCGCCGAGTCGCCGCGACCCGCTGCACCACCGCCTCGTTATCCCTTCCTCGATGCGGACGGCCCGAGCCTGCATCAGATTCCGGTGGGTCCCGTCCACGCGGGCATCATCGAACCCGGACACTTCCGGTTCACGTGCACGGGCGAAACGGTCGTGCGGCTCGAGGAACGTCTCGGCTACGCGCACAAGGGCGTCGAGCGGCTCCTGCAGGGCCGGGACATCGAGGCCGCCGCTCGCATTGCGGCGCGTGTCTCGGGCGACAGCACCGTTGCCTATTCCTTTGCGTTCGCGCGCGCCGTCGAAACGGCGCTCGGCGTGCAGCCGCCGGCACGGGCGGTATGGTTGCGCGCCGTCATGGCCGAGCTCGAACGCATCGCGAACCATCTCGGTGACATAGGAGCGATCTGCAACGATGCCTCCTTTTCGATGATGCACGCGGAGTGCGGAATCCTGCGCGAGCAAACGCTGCGCACCAGCGCGGCCGCCTTCGGCCATCGGTTGATGATGGATCGAATCGTCCCCGGCGGAGTCACGACGGACCTCGCGGATCCCGGGCGCGATGCGATTCTTGCGCTGGCTCGGCAACTTCGCGACGAGTTCCCTGAGCTCATCGAGCTCTATGAGAACACCGCTTCGCTCCAGGACCGCACGGTCGGCACCGGCACGGTAACTGCCGCGCTGGCCGCGGAGTTCGCCGCACCCGGCTATGTCGGCCGCGCGTCAGGGCGTTCCTTCGATGCGCGTGTCTCACTGCCTTACGCCCCCTATGACGTCGTGCCGGTCAGCATGGCGCTGCGTCAGGAAGGCGACGTCGATGCGCGCATCTGGGTGCGAATCCTCGAGATTCAGGCGAGCATCGGCTGGCTCGAGGCGGCACTCCCTGCGCTGCCGGGCGGGCCCGCGTACTTGCCGGTCGTTGCGGGGCCCGGCGCGAGCGTCGAAGCGACAGCAGTAGTGGAGGGATTTCGTGGCGACGTGCTCGCCTACGTACGCATCGGACGCGGGCAGCGCATCGAGCGCTGCCACTTGCGTGATCCGTCATGGTTTCTGTGGCCGCTGCTGGAAGCCGCGATCGAGGGCAACATCGTCGCCGACTTCCCTCTGTGCAACAAATCGTTCAATTGCTCGTATTCCGGTCACGATCAGTAACCCGCCATGCGCAGACGCCTGTTCAAGAACCTGATCGGAACTCCCTGCACGGAAGCCGTCGAGGAACGCGCGCCTCAGGCGCTCGATGTCGTGGGCGCGGAGCTTAGCGGAGCCATTGCGCGCAGCCTCGGACGCAGCCTTGCGATTCGCGAAGTGGATGCCGGTTCGTGCAACGGCTGCGAACTCGAGATTCACGCGCTCAGTAACGCGTTCTATGACGTCGAGCGATTTGGCATTCGCTTTGTGGCTTCGCCGCGCCACGCCGACGTTCTGCTCGTGACCGGACCGGTGACGCACAACATGCGCGAGGCCCTGGAGCGAACGTACGCGGCAACTCCCGCGCCCAAGTGGGTGATCGCGGTCGGTGACTGCGGGGCGGGTTGCGGAGTGTTCGCCGACAGCTACGCCTGCGTGGGCGCAGTCTCGAAAGTAATTCCGGTCGATCTCACGATTCGCGGCTGCCCGCCCACTCCCACGGACCTGTTGCAGGGATTGCTGTGGCTTCTGACCGGTGCCGCCGCCTCAGGATCTTCCCGCCCGCCGCACGCTACCGCGTGACGTAGTCCGCTTCTCCGTCGCACCGGGTGGCGTCCAGGGACGTCCGGTGCGCTCCTCGATGTAACGCCGCATGAGTCGACGCACAGTCTGTGAGGGTGTCGCGTCCTCCTCGGCGCACAGCCGCTCGAAGACCGCCTTCTTGCGCGGGTCGATGAGGATCGTCAGTTATAATCCAACGCATACCTGAGTAACACCGTCTCTGATGGCCCTCATCGCATCACCGCTCAGCGCCTGCCTGGCGCTTCTTTCTCTCTGGGGCCTCATCGGACTCGCGGGCCTTGTGCGGCCAACGAGTCTGCGGTTCGTCGGACGAGCGCTGTTCCCCCTGGGGGCGTTGTGTGGCGTGGCTATTGCGCTGGTGGCTGCGTCGAGTATTGGCGCGCCTGCCGAGCAGAGGACGCTGCTCGTCGGTCTGCCCGATCTGCCTTCCCACATGCGGCTCGACGCGCTGGCGAGTTTCTTCCTGTTCCTGCTGGGCGCGGCCGCTCCGGGCATTTCCATTTTCGCGGCCGGTTACTTTCGCCGTGGCCAGGGCACGCCGCCGGGCCTTCTGTGCCTGCAGTACCACCTCTTCCTGGCAAGCATGGGATTCGTCCTGCTGGCCGACGATGCATACACCTTCATGGTCGCGTGGGAGACGATGGCGCTATCGTCGTACTTTCTGGTCACGACCCAGCACGGCATCGCCGAGATTCGGCGAGCGGGCTTTCTGTACCTCCTGATGGCGCATATCGGAGCGATCTCGATCCTGCTCGCGTTCGGCGTGATGCAGGGGGGGAGCTGGCACTTTACTTTTGACGCCATGCGCGGTGCGCACCTTGCGCCACAGCAGGCAGCGGTCGCGTTCCTCCTCGCACTCGTCGGCTTCGGCGCCAAAGCCGGACTCGTGCCCATGCATGTCTGGCTGCCGGAAGCGCATCCGGCAGCGCCGTCGCCGGTCTCCGCTCTCATGAGCGGCGTCATGCTGAAGACGGCGATCTACGGCGTGCTGCGCGTGACCTTTGATCTGCTGGGCGAGCCCGCGTGGTGGTGGGGACTCATTCCGCTCGGCGTCGGACTCTTCAGCGCGATCTACGGCGTGGTGTTTGCGGCCGCCCAGACCGACATGAAGCGGCTGCTCGCGTACTCATCGATCGAGAACATCGGCATCATCTTCGCGGCCTTCGGGCTGGCGATCGTGTTCCTCGGCGTCGCTATGCCGGCGCTCGGCGCTTTGGCGCTGATCGCCTT
>JBGPLJ010000147.1:0-8658 GCA_041486385.1 Steroidobacteraceae bacterium | reverse complement strand
GATTTCGTCGATAAAGATGATGCAGGGCGCGTGCTTTTTCGCCTGCTCGAACATGTCGCGTACGCGCGAAGCGCCGACGCCGACGAACATTTCCACGAAGTCGGAGCCGGAAATGGTGAAGAACGGCACCTTCGCTTCGCCTGCAATGGCGCGTGCCAGCAGGGTCTTGCCTGTGCCGGGCGAGCCGACCATCAGCACGCCCTTCGGAATCTTGCCGCCGAGCTTCTGGAACTTGCCTGGGTCTTTGAGGAAGTCGACGATTTCGACGACCTCCTGCTTCGCTTCATCGACGCCCGCCACATCGGCAAACGTAACGTTGACCTGATCTTCACCCAGGAGCCGCGCGCGGCTCTTGCCGAATGACATCGCGCCGCGTCCGCCACCGCCGCCATGCATCTGGCGCATCAGGTACCAGAAGAGTCCGAGGAAGAGCAGTACCGGGAACGCCTGCAGGAAGAGTTGGCCGAGGAAGCCCATGCGCTCGCGAGCGGCGGCTGAGTACTTCACGCCCTTCTTGTCGAGCAGCGTGATGATCTCGGTGTTGTCAGTCTCGGGGCTGTCCGTGCGGTAATCCGTGCCGGCCTTGGTCGTGAATTTGATGGTCTCGGCGTCGAACACCGCGGAGTCAACATCACCGCGGCGCACTTCCTCGACAAACTGGTAGTACGGGACTGTCTTGTCGCTCGCGCCACTGAAGCGCGTGACCATGAAAAAGATCACGGCGATGACGAACAACCAGAGAATCAGCTTAACGGGGAGATCGTTCAACGGTACGTCCTCAGGTCAGTAGTCAGATTGGCGTCGATGACTTCAGCCCAAATCAACAAAATACGCGGCATTTGGACAGGTAGATGCGAAGGGCGTTCCAAAGCTACTACAGACGGAAACCCTTGGCCAACAAGTACATTTCTGCACTTCGGGCCCGCGATGCCCGGGGTTTGCGAAGCCGGACATCGTCAAATGCCTCGCGGGTCGCGCGCACCAGCTCCTGAAAGCCGCTGCCCTGGAAGACCTTGGCCAGCAGGGTCCCGCCAGGCTTCAGCACCTGGCGCGAGAAATCGAGTGCCAGCTCAGTGAGATACATGGCCCGGGGCTGATCCACCACATCCAGTCCACTCAGGTTGGGGGCCATGTCCGACATTACAAGATCGACCGGCCTGCCCGCGATTCTTGCCAGGATTTCATCGAGCACGGGCTGTTCGCGAAAGTCCCCGAGTATGAAGTGCACCCCTCCCATGCCGTCCATAGGCAGCAGGTCGACGGCGATGACTTCGCCCTTCTCCCCGACCTCGCGCGCGGCGTACTGGCTCCACGCGCCCGGTGCCGCACCAAGGTCGACCACGATCGATCCCGGTTTGAGAATGCGGTCGGCCTTCTGGATTTCCTCAAGCTTGTACACCGCCCGGGAGCGCCAGCCTTCCTGCTGCGCGCGCTTGACGTATTCGTCGGTGACGTGCTCGCGCAACCAGCGGGCGCTGCTCTTGCTGCGCTTTGGCATGGGCGACCCTGGCTCCTCTGGGATATTGCTGTCGGCGTGCCAGCGCAGTCAGATATAGCGCACGGCGATGACTTCGTAGCTGCGCGTGCCGGCAGGCGCGCTCACGTCCACGACGTCGCCGACGCTCTTGCCGATGAGCGCGCGCGCGATAGGCGAAGATACGGAGATCCAGCCCTGACGGATGTCAGCTTCGGCGTCACCGACCAGCTGGTAGACCACCTTCGAGCCATCGTCCTGATCTTCGAGGTCGACCGTCGATCCAAAGACCACCTTGCCCGTCATTGGCAGTTTCGAGACGTCGATGACATCGGCCGTCGCGAGCTTCGATTCAATTTCATTGATACGGCCTTCAATGAAGCCCTGCTGTTCGCGCGCGGCGTGATACTCGGCATTCTCGGAAAGGTCGCCATGACTGCGGGCTTCTGTGATCGCCTTGATCACGTTCGGGCGGTCCTGGGACTTCAACTTCTTCAACTCTGCCCGCAGACGCTCGGCGCCGCGCATGGTGAGTGGCGCTCGATTCACGCGATCAACTCCTTGTGCAGATCCTGCAGCCGATTGACCTCGACTTCACTCAAATGATCGAGCGCGTCGCAGGTGGCACGTGCTGCGGCAACGGTCGTGTAGTAGGTCACGCGCCGATATACCGCTTCGCGACGGATCTCGCGCGACTCGCGCACAGCCTGCTTGCCTTCCGTCGTGTTGACGACGAGCGCGATCTCATCGTTCTTGATCATGTCGACGATGTGCGGCCGGCCTTCGCGCACCTTGTTCGCACGCCGGCACGGCACGCCAGCGTCGGCGAGCGCCTTTGCCGTGCCGTCGGTCGCGACGATCTCGAAGCCGCGCTCGCGCAGCATGAGCGACAACGCGACGGCACCGGGCTTGTCCCGATCGCGAACGCTGATGAGGCAAACGCCTCGAGTCGGCAAGGTGACACCCGACGCGGCCTGCGCCTTTGCATAGGCCTCACCGAAGGTCCGGCCAGTGCCCATCACTTCGCCCGTCGATTTCATTTCCGGCCCGAGAATCGGATCGGCCTCAGGGAATTTCGTGAAGGGAAATACCGCTTCCTTCACCGAGTAGTACTTCGGTACGCGCTCGACGCTCACGCCGAGTTCCTTCAAGGTCTTGCCGGCCATCACCTGAGCCGCGATCTTTGCGAGCGGGATGCCGGTTGCCTTGGAAACGAAAGGCACGGTGCGTGAAGCGCGCGGATTGACCTCGAGAATGTAAATCACGCCGTTCTGAATGGCGAACTGTATGTTCATGAGACCAACAACGTTCAGCGCCTTCGCGAGCTTGCGCGTCTGGACCTTCAGTTCTTCCTGCGTCTCAAGCGTGAGACCGTTCGGCGGCAGGGAGCAGCCGGAGTCGCCCGAGTGCACGCCAGCCTGTTCGATGTGTTCCATGATGCCGCCGATGAACACATCGTGGCCGTCGCAGATGGCGTCCACGTCGACTTCGATGGCGAGGTCGAGAAATCGATCGAGCAGCACCGGACTGTCGTTTGAGACCTTGACCGCATCCGTCATGTATGCGCGCAGATCATCCTCGTTGAACACCACTTCCATCGCGCGACCGCCGAGCACATACGAGGGGCGCACGACCAGCGGAAACCCGACTTCCTTCGCGAGCGCCACGGCCTGATCTTCGGTGCGAGCGGTCGCGTTGGCAGGCTGCTTGAGGTCGAGCTTCTTCACCAGTTGCTGGAAGCGCTCGCGGTCCTCGGCGACATCGATCGAATCGGGGCTGGTGCCAATAATCGGCGCGCCCGCCGCCTGTAGCGCGCGCGACAGCTTGAGTGGCGTCTGGCCGCCGTATTGCACGATTACGCCTTCCGGCTTCTCCTTCTCGATGACTTCCATGACGTCCTCGAACGTCAGGGGCTCGAAGTACAGGCGATCGGAGGTGTCGTAGTCCGTCGAGACCGTCTCCGGATTGCAATTGACCATGATGGTCTCGCAACCATCGGCGCGCAGCGCGAGCGCGGCATGCACGCAGCAGTAATCGAATTCGATGCCCTGACCAATACGATTCGGGCCGCCGCCGAGGATCATGATCTTGCGGCGCTTGTCGGGATTGGACTCGCACTCTTCTTCATAAGTGGAATAGAGATACGCGGTCGTGGTCGCAAATTCCGCGGCGCAGGTGTCGACACGCTTGTATACGGGATGCAAACCGAATTTGTGTCGGCGCTTGCGCACGACCTGCTCATCGCTCGCCGTGAGTTTCGCGAGGCGGCTGTCCGAGAAACCCTTGCGCTTGAGTGTCCGCATGCGGCCGGCATCGAGCCCTTCGAGACCCTGATGGCGAACGCGCGCCTCTTCCTCGACCAGGTTTTGGACCTGCACGAGAAACCAGGGATCGATGCGCGTCAGTCCGTGCACGCGCTCGATACTCCAGCCGGCGCGAAAAGCGTCCGCGACATAGAGCAGTCGATTGGCGCCAGGCGAGCGCAATTCATAGGTGAGCTGCGCTTCGTTCTCTTCGTTGAGTGGCAGAACGAGCAGCTCCGTAAGGCCATCCCAGCCGGTCTCGAGGCTGCGCAACGCTTTCTGCAGGGATTCCTGAAAAGTGCGGCCGATCGCCATGGCCTCGCCCACGGATTTCATCTGTGTCGTGAGCCGCGTATTCGCACCCGGGAATTTCTCGAAAGTGAAGCGCGGAATCTTGGTGACCACGTAATCGATCGTCGGTTCGAAGGCGGCCGGTGTTGCGCCGCCCGTGATGTCGTTCTTCAACTCATCAAGTGTGTAGCCAACCGCGAGCTTGGCGGCGATCTTCGCGATCGGAAAACCCGTCGCTTTCGACGCGAGCGCCGAGGAACGCGACACCCGCGGATTCATTTCAATGATCAGCAGGCGTCCGTCTTCGGGATTGACCGCGAATTGCACGTTCGATCCGCCCGTGTCGACGCCGATCTTGCGCAGCACCGCGATCGATGCGTCGCGCATACGCTGATATTCCTTGTCGGTGAGCGTCTGCGCCGGGGCCACGGTGATGGAATCGCCCGTGTGCACTCCCATCGGATCGAGGTTTTCGATGGAACAGACGATGATGCAGTTGTCCTTCTTGTCACGGACGACTTCCATCTCGAATTCCTTCCAGCCGAGCACCGACTCCTCGAGCAGCACTTCGTTGGTCGGCGAGGCATCGAGGCCGCGTGCGACGATTTCCTCGAACTCCTCGCGGTTGTAAGCGATGCCCCCGCCACTGCCGCCGAGCGTGAAGGACGGGCGGATCACCGTCGGATAGCCGATCTCCGCTTGCACGGCGAGCGCTTCTTCCATGCTGTGGGCGATCCGCGAACGGGGCGTCTCGAGACCGATTTCGCGCATGGCGTTACGAAAGAGCTCGCGGTCTTCCGCCATGTCGATGGCTTCGCGCGATGCGGCAATGAGCTCGACGCCGAATTTGTCGAGCACACCCTCGCGCACGAGATCGAGCGCGCAGTTGAGGGCGGTCTGCCCGCCCATCGTCGGCAGGAGCGCGTTGGGCCGCTCTTTTTCGATGATGCGAGCGACCGTGCGCCAGTTCACCGGCTCGATATACACGGCGTCGGCCATGTCGGGGTCGGTCATGATGGTCGCGGGATTTGAATTCACAAGGACGACGCGATAGCCCTCCTCGCGCAGTGCCTTGCAGGCCTGGGCGCCGGAATAGTCGAACTCGCACGCCTGCCCGATGATGATCGGTCCGGCGCCGATGATCAGAATGCTCTCGATGTCGGTTCGCTTGGGCATTTAGGGGGACGCCCTCAGACGGGAGCGTCGCGTGTTTCTGACGCCAGGCGCTTGGTACGGGCTTCGGCGCGCGACCGGGGGAGCGTTTGCAGGCGCCTCACCATCAGCAATATGAAGTGTTCAAAAAGAGGCTTCACGTCGTGCGGTCCGGGACTGGCTTCCGGATGGCCCTGGAAGCCGAAAGCGGCCCGATCGGTGCGCGCGACGCCCTGCAGTGATCCGTCGAACAGGGAGCGATGTGTCGCCTTGAGTTGCGCAGGCAATGTGGCTTCGTCCACGGCAAAGCCGTGGTTCTGGCTCGAGATCGCAACGCGCCCGGTCTCGATCTCCAGGACCGGATGGTTCGCGCCATGGTGACCAAACTTCATCTTGACGGTCTTGGCGCCGCTTGCGAGACCTAGCAGCTGGTGTCCGAGGCAGATTCCGAATACCGGAATGTCGGTGTCGAGAAATCGTTGAATGGCCTTGACCGCGTACTCACAGGGTTCCGGGTCACCGGGCCCGTTCGACAGGAAGATGCCATCCGGCGCCAGCGCGAGGGCATGGTCCGCCGGTGTCTGCGCCGGCACGACGGTGACGCGGCAGCCAAGATCAGACAGCAGCCGCAGGATATTGCGCTTGATGCCAAAGTCGTAGGCAACCACATGCAAACGGTGAATGGACCGCAACGGACCCTTCGGCTGGTCGCGCCAGAGGCTGCCGGCATTCCACTGATATTGCCGCTTGGTCGTAACGACCTTCGCAAGATCCATGCCCTTCAGGCCCGGGAACTTGCGCGCCGCCTTCACGGCCGCCCCTTCGTCGATGCTGTCGCCGGTCATGATGCAGCCGGACTGGGCGCCTTTTTCGCGTAGCAGACGCGTGAGCCTGCGGGTATCGATCTCCGCGATCGCGGCAATCTTGCCCCGTTGCAGAAAGCTCGCGAGCGATTCGGATGCGCGCCAGCTGCTATGGACTAGCGGCAAATCACGAATGACAAGGCCTGCCGCGTAGATCTGTTGCGACTCGAGGTCTTCGGTATTGGCGCCGGTATTGCCGATATGCGGGTAAGTCAGGGTGACGATCTGGCGGCAATACGACGGATCGGTGAGGATCTCCTGATAGCCCGTCATCGCTGTGTTGAAAACGACTTCGCCGGTGGTGTTGCCTTTGGCCCCAATGGAAATACCGCGGAATACGCTACCGTCTTCGAGCGCCAGCACTGCCGGTATCGTCACTTCACGCTTCCCCTCGCTGTTGCGGCGGCGCGCATTTTAGGTATGCGTCGGCCCACTGTCCATGTAAAACAAATGACTTCGAATGTACCTTATAAAAACGATGTAACTCTTTATTTTGTAAATACTACGTCGCTCATCTCATAAAGACCGGCGGCGCGGCCTGCGAGCCACGCGGCGGCCGCGACCGCGCCCCGCGCGAATGCCATCCGATCCGTTGCGCGATGTTCGAGCACGAGTTGCTCACCGCGGCCCGCAAATGTCACGCGATGGTCGCCAACGATGTCCCCGCCGCGCGCGACCGAGAAGCCAATGGATCCGACCTTGCGCGGGCCCGGCGCAGTCGCGCGATCAAACTCGCCAGCTGCCGCCACCTGCGTGCCGCGCGCCGTCGCCAGTACTTCGCCGAGTCGACGCGCCGTTCCCGACGGCGCATCGATCTTGTCGCGGTGATGGGCTTCGAACACTTCGATGTCGAAATCAAGCGGTAGCCCACGCGCAGCCGCGTCGGCGAGTCGCAATAACACCTGCACGCCGATACTCATGTTGGGCGACGCAATCACCGCTACTCGCTGGCTCGCGGCATGGACGGCTGCCCGTTGTGCTTCATTCATGCCGGTCGTACCCAACACCCAGTTGCACTTTGCGGCTACCACCGCTTGCGCGCGCGCCAGCAGATTTCCTGGCAATGCGAAGTCGATTGCAACGTTCGCGGCCTGCAGCACCGCGTCGATGTCGGAGGTAATCGCCACTCCCAAGGGTGCGGTTCCCGCGAAAGTGCCGACATCACTACCCAGATGTCTGCTGGCTGTGGAGGCAAGAGCCCCTGTTATTTTCATATCCGGGCGCTCAGCGACCGCGCGTACGAGCGCGCGCCCCATGCGTCCGGTCGCGCCCAACAGAGCGATGGCTGGCATAGCTTAACGGCCGATGTCTTCGAAGAACTTCTTCACGCCCTCAAGCCAGGAGCGCTCGCGCGGATTGTGGTCGCGCCGATCGTTGTGGAGCGACTCCTCGAATTTTCGCAGAAGTTCCTTCTGCTCGCCGGAGAGATTGACCGGCGTCTCGACGGCGACACGGCAGAAAAGGTCGCCAGTCGGCCCACCACGCACCGGGCGCACACCCTTCTCCTTCAGGCGAAACACCCGGCCCGACTGAGTCTCCGCGGGAATCTTGAGCGTCACGTGCCCATCAAGCGTTGGCACGTCGACTGACCCGCCGAGCGTAGCCGTGGCGAAACTCACCGGAACCTCGCAGGAAAGATGGCTGGCGTCGCGCTCGAAAATGGGATGTTCGCGAACCTGCACTTCAACATACAGATCGCCTGGCGGTCCGCCGTTCCGCCCAGCCTCGCCTTCTCCAGCGAGCCGGATCCGGTCGCCAGTATCAACGCCGGCAGGCACTTTGACCGAGAGCTTGCGATTGCGGCGGACGCGGCCCTGACCGAGGCAGGTATCGCAGGGATTGCTGATGATCTGGCCGCGGCCCTTGCAGCGCGGACATGGCTGCTGAACCGTAAAGAAGCCTTGGCTCATGCGCACCTGACCAGCGCCGCCGCAGGTATCGCAGGTCGTCGGTGAGCTGCCCTTCGCCGCACCGGAGCCTTTGCAGGTGGCGCACTCCCCGAGCGAATGAATGTCGATGTCGACCTGGTCTCCGAAGACCGCCTGCTCGAGATCCAGTGTCAGCTCATAGCGCAGGTCCGCGCCGCGAAACACTTGCGCTCGACCACGACGGCCACCGCCAAAAATGTCGCCGAAGACGTCCCCAAAGATGTCGCCAAATCCGTCGGCGGTATTGAAGCCCGCGCCGCCGCTGCGCGTGGCATCGACACCCGCGTGACCGTACTGATCGTATGCGGCACGCTTTTGCGCGTCCGTCAGAACTTCATAGGCTGTCTTGGCCTCTTTGAATTTCTCCTCGGCCTCTTTGTCATCCGGATTTCGGTCCGGATGAAATTTCATCGCGAGACGCCGGTACGACTTCTTGATCTCCACCTCGCTCGCGTTGCGAGCGACGTCGAGCACCTTGTAGTAGTCACGTTTCGCCATGCCGATCCATTCCGTCCGTCGGGCCGCCACGCGCTGCATGCAAAGGCCGCCGGTGACGTAGCATCACCAGCGGCCGGATAGTCGCCATTTCTCCCGTGAAGCGAAGTTACGAGGTCTTGCGATCCTTGTCCTTCACTTCCTCGAACTCT
>JBGPLJ010000146.1:0-8680 GCA_041486385.1 Steroidobacteraceae bacterium | reverse complement strand
GCTCGTTGAGCGGCACCATCCGGCTCATCACGAACACTCCGAATCTCGATCGCATCGAGGGCAACGTCGGCGCGCAGCTTTCGAACACAGCGCACGGCAGCGAAAACTACAACTTCAACGGCGTATTCAACGTGCCGGTCATCGAGGGCAAGCTAGGTCTTCGAGCTGTCGGCTGGTATGTCAACGATAGCGGGTACATCGACAATGTCCGGCTTGGGAACAAGGAAATCAATACGGAAGAGACAAGCGGCGGTCGTGTGACGCTGGCGCTGGCGGCCACCGATCGGCTGAAGATCTCCGCCTCGTTTCTCTATCAGGACCAGGAGCTTGGCGGCAAGTCGTTCTTCTTTCCGGCCGACGGCGAGTTGAAGCAAAGTGAATATACGCTCGACCCGCGGACCGATCGCGCCAAGATTTCGCAGCTCGATATTGCCTACGCCGGCGATCGCTATGATTTCGACCTGTCATCCGCGTACTTCGATCGCTTTGTCTATTACCGCTTCGATTCGACACCTATTCTCATCTTCTTTGGCGTCCCGGATCTGCCGGCGGTGACACTGCAACCGGAAGACAGCTCGATCTTCACCACCGAGGCGCGCATCAGCAGCAAGCTCGATGGCCCGGTACAGTTTGTTGTCGGTGCTCTCTACCAGAAGCAGACGCGCGACTTCATCAGCAGCGTGGTGTCGGTCGATGCCGCGGGCCGCGCAACGGCGGATGAGTTCTCACCCGACATCTTCGGCAGAATTTCCTCGCGGAACGTGGCTCAGGACGCGGTTTTCGGCGAGGCCACGTATGCATTCACCCCGAAGTGGTCGGCCACAGCAGGTCTGCGCTGGTTTCGATCGGAGGAGCGTTCGCATTCACAGAACACCTTCCCGTTCTTTGGCGGCCCGCCCGAGGCGCCGCGCGACGCGCGCACGACGGAAACCAAAGTCACGCCGAAGTTCAGCCTGTCGTACAAGATCAGCGACCAGGCGCTCATCTACGGACTCGCCGCCCAGGGCTTTCGCCAGGGTGGCACCAACAGCGCGGGCTTCGGCTCGCTGATCGTGGTACCCGAGGGCTTCAAGGCGGATTCACTCTGGAACTACGAAGTGGGCTGGAAGAGTTCATGGCTCGACCGCCGGCTCATACTCAACGTGACGGCCTATGCGATCCGCTGGTCGAATATTCAAAGCAAGAATCACACGACCCTGGGATTCGTTTATATCGGCAATGCCGGCTCTGCTTCGAGTGATGGACTCGAGGCTGAGTTCACCATGCGGCCGACGACGAACTGGGAGCTGCAGGCATCGGTGGCATTCCAGAATGCACGCCTGACAGAAGACCAGCCTCTTGCCGCTACGGACACGGACGCTGGTAAGAACGGCGACCGGATTCCGAATACACCTCGGCTCACGTTCAGCGGCTCCGCGCAGTACACGCGGCCGATGTGGGCGAATGTCGATGGGTTCATCCGGGGAGATATCAGCTACGTGGGTAATTCGCAGACCTACTTCAGCCAGCGCAGTGACTTCTTTCAGGAACTCCCTGGCTACGCGCTTGCGGACTTCCGTCTCGGACTGCGCGCGGACAAGTGGACTGCCACACTGTTCGTCAAGAATGCGTTTGATCGACGCGCCGCCATCGACAAGCTCTTTCAGACGGACTCGCCGCTCAGCGTGTTCGTCGCCAAGCCCAGAACGATCGGCATCGATCTCGGGTATCGTTTTTGACGGGAAGGGGCCTTGCGCTCGCACTGATTCTCGCCGCGGCGTGCACGAGCGCAAATCCGGCCGAGCGGCTGGTCGTCGTTCACGCGGGCATGCTGCTCGCGGTGCCCGGGGCTGCGCCGCGGGCCAGGCAGACCGTTGTTGTCCGTGACGGACGCATCGCTGCCATTCGCGATGGTTTTCTGACGCCAGCGCAGGTGGGCGGCGGCGAGGCAAGTGAAATCGTCGATCTGTCCGATCAGTTCGTGCTGCCTGGTCTCATCGACCTGCATGTGCATCTGACGACGGAGATCGAGGCGGGTGAAGCTTTGCGCGCCGTGACACGCACCGCCGCGGATCTCGCATTGGCCGCTCGTCGTCACGCGCGCGAGACGTTCATTGCAGGTTTCACCACTGTGCTTGACCTCGGCACCGCGCGCCGGGCGCATGAGGAGGCGATCTTCGCGTTGCGCGATGCCATCAGCGAAGGCATCGCGGTGGGTCCGCGAATACTCGCCGTTGGCAGTCCGATATCACCGACAGGCAGTTCGCGCACCGAGCGCTTCGTGACGGGCGTCGAAGCGGCCGTGGAGCCGCAAGCCGTGTGCGACGGCGCGGATTCCTGCGCGCGTGCAGTGCGCGAACAGGTCCGCCGCGGTGCCGATGCCATAAACTTCTACGACTCCGGGAGTCTGCGCGACGCGGATCTGGCGGAGCAGGTGTTCACCGACGCTGAGATGCGCGCGATCGTCGAGACCGCGCATGCTTTGAACCGCAAGGTCATCGCGGATGGCCACACGGCGGCCGGCATCAACGCGGCGCTGCGCGCCGGCGTCGATGTTCTCGATACGGCGCCGTGGCCGGATGAGACCACGTGGGCGTTGCTCAAGGAGCGCAAGGCGTTTTTCGAGCCGCACATGCATGCCTTTGTCGTCGCTGCCGGATTTGGCGCGGATTCCTCATCACCCGCTGCCCTGCGCGTGCGTGAGGTCATGTCAAAACCATTCTCCGCTCAGGTGGCGCATCAGCATGGCGTGCCGCTGGCGTACGGCTCGGATACCGGTATCGTGCAGCATGGCGAGAATGCGGGCGATCTGGCCGAGCTCGTGCATATTGGGTTGACGCCGATGCAGGCCATCGAAGTCGCGACGATCAATAGCGCCGCGGCCATTGGCTGGAGCGGTGAAATTGGTACGCTGGAGGTCGGCAAACGGGGTGACCTGATTGCGACACGGGGCAATCCGCTCACGGACATCAGCGCGCTGCAACGGATCGACTACGTCATGCGAGAAGGTCATGGTCTCAAGACGCACTAGGAAGCTCAGCTGCATGCGGCATGTGTTCGCGGCGTGCGGCCTGGCCGCATGTGCGTTCGGGTCCAGTGCCGCCCTCGCGGAATCGTCGAAGGCCGTGATCGTCGTGTGGGCGGGAAAGCTGCTGGCGGTGCCGGGACAGGCGCCGCTCACCACGCAATCGATCGTCATTCGCGACGGCGTGATCGAACGGATCGCGAGCGGCTATCTGTCGCCAGCGGCACTGGGTGCGGCGGCTGACTCGGTCGAAACCCTCGACTATTCGTCACTGTACCTGCTGCCGGGGCTCTTCGATCTGCACGTGCACCTTACGACCGAGCCTGGACCGTCCGGTTCGCTCGACGAAGTGACCCGTACATCGGCAGATCTCGCCCTGATCGCCGCGGCGAATGCCGAGAAGACCGTGCAGGCGGGTTTCACCACGGTGCTCGACATGGGCACCGGCCGGCGTACCCACGAACTTGCGATCTATGCCGTGCGCGATGCGGTACGGGCGGGGCAACTCGTCGGGCCCAGAATTCTGGCCATCGGGAGCCCCATCTGCGCACCAGAGAACTGCCGTACGCAGCGTTTTCAACCTGACGTCGAGCGCGCTGTCGAACCTCAGGGCATGTGCAGCGGCGCGGACGATTGCCGGCGCGTCGTGCGTGAACAAATACGCCGCGGCGCTGATGCCATCAGCTTTTTCAACACGGGAAGCCTGCTCGCGGCCGACGCGCCCGCGCAGGCCCTCACCGATGAGGAACTGCGCGCGATCGTCGACGCGGCTCATGCCTTGCATCGCAAGGCCGTCGCCGACGGCGCGGGCACGCGCGAGTCCGCGGCAGGCATCAACGCTGCGATTGCCGCCGGCGCCGATTGGGTGGACACGGGTATCTATCCTGACCGCGCGACCTGGGGCCTGCTTGCAAAATCACAAGGTTTCTACGCGCCTCATCTCTATGCCGTCGTCGCGGCGGTCGGTGACAGTCCACAGACTCTCAACACGGGCAGCATGGGCTGGCTGCCGCAACCCGTTCTTGAGAGTTTGTGGGCCTTGAAGCAGGAGCGCCCGGCCGCAGCGGACGCCCTGCGCGCCGGCGTTCGCATGGTGTTCGCTTCCGACGCCGGAGTATTCGCTCACGGCCGCAACGCGGGCGAATTCATCGAGTACGTGAAGATCGGCATGACGCCGGCCCAGGCCATCGCTACCGCGACGGTCAACGCCGCGAAAGTCCTGGGTCTTGCCGGGGAGCGCGGGACGATCGAGGCTGGCAAGCGCGCCGATCTCATTGGAGTCGCGGGCGATCCGCTCGCGGACATCCGTGAACTTGAGCGCGTCGAGATCGTCATGCTGGGCGGGCGCATCGTGAAGCAGCGCAGCGCCCGCTAAGCAGCGCCCAGCGTGGCAAGCCGGACCTGGATTGAGAGAGGCGTGCTGGGCGGTCATCCGCCCGGGCTTGCGGTGCTGTTCTTTTCCGAGATGTGGGAGCGATTCTCCTTTTATGGCATGCGCGCGCTCCTCGTGCTTTACATGGTCGAGCAGGTGCTGTTGCCGGGCCACGCGGAGAAGGTCCTTGGCTATGGAGCGCTCGTGTCGGGCCTGCACAGCGTGTTTGGCGAGTTGTCGACGCAGGCCATTGCTTCGCAGATCTACGGCATCTATACCTCGCTCCTTTTTCTGACGCCGCTCTTTGGCGGCGTGCTGGCCGACCGCTGGCTCGGTCAATACCGCACCGTGCAGCTTGGCGGAATCGTGATGGCCATCGGTCATTTCCTGATGGCATTCGACTTCTCGTTCCTGATCGCGCTCCTCTGCATCATCTTCGGCAACGGTTGTTTCAAGCCGAACATCTCGAGCCAGGTCGGCGGCCTTTATGTCCCCGGCGACAACAAGCGTGACAGCGCGTTTTCCTTGTTCTACGTGGGCATCAATCTCGGCGCGCTGATCGCGCCGGTCGTGTGCGGCACGCTCGGCGAGGTGTATGGCTGGCATTGGGGCTTTCTGGCGGCGGGTATCGGCATGGTGGTAGGCCTTGTCATCTTCACGCTCGGCCGGCGCCATTTGCCGCCGGATGTGCGCCCGCGCGCTGAGCGTTCTAGGGCTACCGCCCCAAAAGCGCGCTTGCGCCGTCGCGATGTGCAGGCGATTGTTGCGCTCTGTCTGATCGCTTTCATCATGACGTTCTTCTGGGCTAGCTACGAACAGCAGGGCAATGCGGTCGTTCTATGGGCGCGGGACTACACGGACAGGTCGTTCTTCGGTCTCTTCGACATCAAGGTGACCTGGTTTCAAAGCATGAATCCGCTGCTGATCTTCGTACTGACGCCGGTTGTGCTCTACCTCTGGGCGCGTCAGGCGAGCAAGCGCCGCGAACCCGGCGTCGTCATGAAGCTCGCCATCGGCTGCTTTCTTGGCAGCATTGCCTACGGAATCCTGACGCTTGCCGCGCTGTCGACGGGCGGGAGAGGAACGGCGAGCTGGATCTGGACATTTACCTATTTCATTTTGCTGACGTTCGGGGAGTTGTTCGTCGCACCGGTCGCGCTCTCGCTCTACTCGAGAGCTGCGCCCGCGGCGGTCGCCTCCACGATGATGGGCGTCTGGTTTCTCTCGGCCGTCATCGGCAACTATCTCACCGGCCTCTTCGGCAGCTACTGGGAAAGACTGCCAAAGCCGTTGTTCTGGGCCGGCATGGCGATCGTGTCCTTTGGCGCCGGACTCGCGGTGCTCGCCTGCAAACGCCTGCTCGATCGAATTCTCGTCAACTCAGCAATGGAATCACCTGCCCAAATATCTCCGCAAATAGCTGACAAGGCTCCTGCAAGATGACCACCCGACTCGAATCCAAAAGCCCTGACCGCCCGACCGACCGGTTTCCAGTTGTGCGCTTGCAAGGTAAATTTCCGGCGCTTGCCCGCGCCGGCAGTTTTGTTTTTTTCGATAACGCCGCGGGCGCGCAGGTGCCGCAAGCCGTCTTCGACGCGATCAGCGGGCACCTCCTCGAGCGCAACGTGCAGCGCGGCGGCCGCTATCCGCAGAGCATGGCTGTCGATGCCGGCATCGCGCATGCCCGGGCGAGCGTCGCGGCGCTCTTGAACGCGCGCGATCCGAACGAGATTGCATTCGGCATGAATGCGACGTCGTTCATCCGCCAGGTGAGCCTCGCCATCGGTCAGAAGCTTGGCCAAAAAGTCGACGATCGCAACGAAATCATCGTGACGGACCTCGATCACGAAGCCAACGTGGCAACGTGGCTCGCGCTGGCTCCGCTCGGCGCGAAGTTTCTCTGGTGGAAGCTGCGAGACGACGGTTGCCTGCACGCCGCTGACCTGAAGCCGCTCCTGTCCGCGCGCACGCGCCTTCTTGCGTGTACCGTTGCTTCCAACGCGCTCGGCTCGATTACCGATGTGCGCGCTGCGGCCGATCTGGTGCACGCAGCCGGCGGCGAGATCTTCCTCGACTGCGTGCATTACGGACCGCATGCGCCAATCGACGTGCAGGCTTTCGACTGCGATTACCTGGTCTGCTCGGGCTACAAGATCTTTGGACCACACATGGGCTTCCTGTGGGGGCGTTACGAACTCCTGAAGCGCCTCGCGACGTTTCGCGAGGACTTCATTCCCGACGAGCCGCCGGGGAAGATCGAAGCGGGCACCATCATCCACGAGAATGTCGCCGGCATGGACGCGGCGGTCGGCTACCTCGCGCGCCTGGGGCGCTCCCTGGCATCAGCAGCCGCACAGCCAGTGGACGCGATCCTGCGCGAGGACATCGTGCGCGCGATGCGAGCCATCCTTGCCTACGAGCAAACACTCTCGCTCGAAATGCTACGGGTGCTCGCTGACTGTGGTGCCAGCGTTTACGGCGTTGCCGATCCCGCGCGGGTCGCCAATCGTGTGCCCACCTTCTGCTTCAACCTCGGCGATCGTGCGCCGTCAGCGGTTACCACCGCGATGGCGCGGGCCGGCCTCGGCATTCGCGACGGACACCTGTATTGTCCACGGCTGATGCGGCGGCTCGGCCTCGCCGAGGAGAGCGGGGCTGTCCGCGTCTCGCTCGTGCATTACAATACCGTCGCTGAGATTCACCGCTTCGGTAACGTGTTGTCCGATCTCAGGAACGACTGAAAAACATCGCCCAAAGAACAATTAGGAGCAGCCGTGGCCACCAAGCAATCCGAAACATTGAGCGCCCTTGCGGCGGGGATTATCGGCGGAACCATCCGCGTGGTGGATCTGACCGTGCCATTGGAACCGGCCACAGCGACCATTCAACTGCCGCCCCAGTTCGGCGCGTCCAAGCCCTTTTCGCTCGAGGAGATTTCGCGCTACGACGCGCGCGGGCCCGGCTGGTACTGGAACAACATTGCCTGCGGCGAACACACGGGCACGCATTTCGACGCGCCAGTTCACTGGGTGACCGGCAAGGACTATCCGAACAACGCGACCCACAGCATCGCCGTGGACCGGTTCATCGGCCCCGCGTGCGTGATCGACGTTTCGGCGCACGTGCGCACCAATCCCGATTTCCTGCTGACGACCGAACTCGTGCTGGCGTGGGAAAAGCAGCATGGCCGAATTCCCGCGCACGCCTGGGTGTTGATCCGCACCGACTGGTCGAAGCGTACCAATGCGAAAGACTTCCTCAATTTCAGGGAAGACGGCTCACATACACCGGGCCCGCACCCGCAATGCGTGGCCCTGCTCGCCAAGGAGCGCGACATCCTGGGCGTCGGCGTGGAAACGGTCGGCACGGATGCGGGGCAGGCTTTCAGTTTCGATCCCATGTATCCCTGCCATACGCTCATGCACGGTTCCAACAAGTTCGGTCTTGCGAGCCTGATGAATCTCGATCAGTTGCCGCCGACTGGCGCCGTCGTGATCGCGCCGCCCCTCAAGATCGTGAATGGATCGGGAAGTCCGCTGCGGGTACTGGCGCTTGTGCCCAGCTGATGCGCGAACATTTGCGCGAGGCATCGTCTCGAAGCAAGACGATGAATACACTGTAAGATATTGAAAGATAAATATACTTTCAATCTGAACAGCGGCGGTCGGATGGGGCCACTCTTATATATAGGCGGCCAAGCCCTTTCAGATCGGCACGCAGCCGCTCATCACGCTGCGTTACCTGTGATGCGCACCAACGGGTCGAAACGAAGCGATCCGGTCGCCAGTTAAGGCGGCGCCGCAATCACTTCGGCTTCGAGTCTGCGAACGCCACGCAGGGAATTCGAGATGAGGCAACTTTTTTCGGCGCGCTCAAGCAACGCGCTGGCTTTGGCGACGTCGGATCCGGCCGGAACCGTGAGCGTTGCGAAGGTCGCATAGCGTGTGAACCAGGCAGCGCCCTCGACGCGCTCCAGCGTTCCTTCCACACGGCAGTCGAGCTTCAGCCACTCCAGGCGTGCTGCACGGCTGACGCCCCGGAACGTCAGGATGAAACAGTCCGCAAGTGCCGCGACCAATAGATTCTCCGGCGACCAGGCGCCGCCGGGTCCGTCGAACTCAGGCGGTGGTGCCGTCTCGATATCCGGCAACCCCGCCGAAGCAACGGTGACAAGGCCGGCCTGGCTGGCCGTCGCGGAAACGCGATACACATGAGGATAGGGATGCATTCGGCTCTCCTGCGCTGCTTACAAGGCACCGACGGCGTGCGCCAGCTTGAGATTGGCGAGCGATTCGTCGAGCCCT
>JBGPLJ010000145.1:0-8742 GCA_041486385.1 Steroidobacteraceae bacterium | reverse complement strand
GGCGAAGGCTCACGATGAAATCCAGAACCACTTTCATTACGTCATCGACTGGCGCGCGCTCATCGTGATGGCGTTCGTCATCATCGGTTACTACGTATTCGTTTTCCGCGCCTCCGACAAGGAGTACCGCGACGTCATCGCCGAAAAATTCGGCGACGGCAAATAGGAGCAGACCATGCCGCTCTGGACAATGATTTCGTACGCATGCTGGGGCATCTCGGGCCTGCTGGTCCTGTGGATGTTCTACGACTGGATCAAGACCGACAGCGCTCACTCGGAAGCGGAGCTCACGTCCTCACGCGAGGGCGAGATCGAAGCCTTGTCGGAAAAACATAAGATTTGATCGGGGAGTTCACACAATGAGCAATGGTAGTGCAGCCCTGGCTCCGAGCGAGCACGGCCACAAGATCTCGCTGCTGCGCGTGCTGGGCCCGGCGCACATCTGGGCGCTCGGCGTAGGCATCGTTCTGGTCGGTGAATACACCGGCTGGAACTTCTCGGCCGACAAAGGCGGATCGCTGGCGGCGCTGATTGTCTGCTGGCTCGTAGGCCTTCTGTACACCTGCGTCGCGATGATCGACTCCGAGGTGACCTCCACCGTCGCGGCGGCCGGCGGCCAGTACGCACAGGCGAAGCACATTGTCGGGCCACTCATGGCCTTCAACGTCGCGCTCTATCTGGTGTTCGCGTACACCATGCTCGAAGTGTCGGACGCCATTCTGGCCGGCGATCTCATCACGCAAGTCGGAACAGAAGGTGGCGCGGTGGGACTCAACCACAATCCGTTCCTGGTGCTTTGCATCGTGGGCCTCGTGTGGCTCAACTATCGCGGCGTGCTGGCGACGCTCAATGTGAATTTCGTCATTACGGGGCTCGCGTACGCTGCGATTCTCATTCTTTTCTTCGCGGTGCAGCCGTGGAGCCAGGGCACCATCCTGAAGCTCGGCGACATGATCACACCCTCGAACGCGCTGCCTTACGGCTGGATAGGCGTCGTCGCCTCGTTCCAGTTCGGCATCTGGTACTACCTTGGCATCGAGGGAACGACGCAGGCGGCTGAGGAAGTTCGCTCACCTGCGCGCTCGCTCCCCTACGGCACGATGTCGGGAATGATCACTCTTCTGATCGCGGCGGCCCTGACCTGGTACGTCTGCGCGAGCTTGCTGCCGTGGCAGCACCTTGGCGTCACCTACTTTCCGCTCTACGACGCAGCCGTGGTAACGGGGATGCCGTGGCTCAAGTTTCTGCTGTTCTGGGGCACTGTGCTGTCGGCCGTGGCTTCCGCCAACGGCTGCATCAACGATGCCGCCCGCGCCTGGTTCTCGCTCGGCCGCGACCGCTATCTGCCGACGTGGTTCTCGGCGGTGCATCCGAAATACCGGACGCCGCACCGGGCAATCCTGTTCCTGATGCCGATCGCGATTGCCTTCGTGTTCATTTCCGACTTGAATCAGGCGATCACGTTCTCGATCCTGTCGGGCGTTCTGCAGTACACGTTCATGAGCATCAACATCATCATGTTCCGCAACAAGTGGCCGGTCGGCAGCATCCGCCGCGGTTATACGCACCCGTTCCACCCGCTGCCCGCGGTGCTGCTGTTCCTGCTGTGTGCGATCACGATATTCGCGATCTTCCTCGGCTTCGGCTCGCAGCTCATTGCGATGACGATCTTCTACCTCATCGTGTCGCTCTGGTTTCACTTCTATCGATACCGCTACGTGCGACGCGCTGATCAATTCACGATGCCGTGGCCAAAACCGAAAGGCTATTGAGAGTCCAGTCTGCTGGGAACGAAGTCTGCTGGTCCCCTATCGAGCCCAGGAGTCGATTCCTGAACGCGGCCCGCCCGGCATTGAGCGGGCCGCGTTGCATTTGAGAGCGCCTGTGTGGAAAGCGATTACGTTTGAATTGGTGGGTGTGGTGGCGACCGTTGCGCTGGCACTGCATCTGCTGCGGAGAATTCTGCGGGAACGCGACCACCGTCGTCGCGAGCCTGAACGCTTTTTTCGCGCTGCCGACGGCGTGCTCGAGGAAGCGCGGCTCGAGCACACCGGCGCCGTTGGCTATCCGCGACTGGCGGGCCGCTACCGCGGCTTCGCTGTCCAGGTGTTTCCCGTCGTCGATACACTGGCGACACGCCGCCTGCCGGCTCTCTGGCTGCTCGTCACGCTGCAGGACGCGTTGCCGATCAAGTCCCGGCTCGATCTCATGATGCGGCCGGCCGGTCCGACGACGTTTTCCAACTTTGATCTCCTGCCGTTCACTGTCGATCTCCCAGCGGGCTTTCCCGAGCACGCGGTGGTAAGGACCGACGACCCGCAGCATCTGCTGCCAATGGAAGCCATTGCGCCACACGTTGATGTATTCCAGGATGCGCGGGCCAAGGAACTGCTGATCACGCCGAACGGCGTACGGCTCGTCTGGCTCCTGGCGGAAGCAAGCCGCGCACGTTATGGCGTCTTTCGTGAAGCGGACTTTGGTGGCGCCGCTATCGACCCGGCGCTCCTGAGCGATTTGCTCGATCGATTGATCGCGATTCGACAGTCCGTCCTTGATGTCGCCCCCTTGATATCTGCAACAGCCGCCAATGAATGAACCCGTGATCCAGACGCCGAAGAATCCCTATACCATTCTGGCGTTCGCAATCATCCTGCCCGGCTCGGGTCATGTCTTGAACGGCGTGCCGAAGCGCGGCCTGGTATTTCTCTTTTTTCTCATCCTGCTCGGCTGGGTCAGCGTGAACATGATGCCCGTGCACGCGTCGTTCTTCGGCCGTTATATCGGCGGTGTGTTCGTTTACGGATTGTCGGTCATCGACGCCTACAAGATCGCGCGCGTGAATTGGGAGAAGTCGAAGTTCACGCAGAAATAATACCCCCGCCCGGTACCGGTGTTAGCTCGGGGGAATGTGCCCCATCGACGGTTTCGCGGAGTCAGTCAGCGGAGGGGCCATGTCTGCGCCCGGCTCCAGCGTTCAGGCGCAACTTGTCCTAAGCGGCCTGCCCGCGAACATCGCAAGACCGGGCTTGCCAGACCCCATCCGCTGCCCGCCTCCGCCGAAACTCGCGATAGCGTGTGACATCGCGGGGTCTTTACACCGGTACCGGCCGGGGGTTCTATTCCATGTCGGGGTAGGGGCCGCGGCCGCCCTCGGCGATGAATCGATCGATGCGCGCTTCCAGCACCGGCAGCGGCACGGAGCCGAGCTCGAGCACGGTGTCGTGGAAGGCGCGGATGTTGAATTTCGCGCCGAGCGCCGCCTCCGCCTTGGCGCGCGCTTTCACGATGCTCATCTCGCCGAGATAGTAGGAGAGCGCCTGGCCCGGCCAGGCGATGTAGCGATCCACCTCGGTCCCGATTTCGTGCTCCGGCAGCGCGGTGTAGTCCTTCAGGTACTGATTGGCCTGCGCGCGCGTCCAGTGCTGCGAGTGCACGCCGGTATCGACGACGAGCCGCGCCGCGCGCCATATCTGATAGCTCAGCATGCCGAAGCGATCGTAGGGCGTTTCGTACATGCCCATTTCCGTGCCGAGCTTCTCGCAGTAGAGCGCCCAGCCTTCGCCGAAGGCCGAAATGTAGGTGTGCTGACGGAAGGCCGGCTGGCTCTTATGCTCCATCGCGATCGGCATCTGAAACGCGTGGCCGGGCGCGGACTCGTGCAAGGTCAGGGCGGCAAGACTATAGAGCGGACGCGCCGGCAGGTTGTACGTGTTGAGGAGGTACACTCCCGGCCCACCGCGCCCCGCCGTGTAGAACGGCGCGAGATCGTCCGGCACCGGCTTGATCGCGAAGCGCATGCGCGGCAGGTACCCGAAATACTGCGAGGACTTCGCGTCGAATTTCTTCGCGATCCACGCCGCGCGCATCAGCAACTCGTCCGGCGTCTTGGCGTAGAACTGCGGGTCCGTTCGCAGGAATTTGAGAAACGCCGGAAAGTCGCCGGTAAAGCCGGTGTCTTTCATCACGCCGAGCATTTCCTCATGCAGGCGCGCGACTTCGGCTTCGCCGATCTTGTGAATCGCGCCCGCGTCGAGATCGAGCGTCGTGAATTCGCGGATCTTCGACTGATAGAAGGCCTTGCCGTCCGGCAGGTCTTCCGCGGCGAGCGCGGTGCGCGCCTTGGGCACGTACTGCGTGCGCCAGAACTTCAGGAGCTCACGGTAGGCGGGCTGCACGACATCGCGGATCGTTGTGACGGCCTCGGCACGCAGGGTCACCTGGTCCGCCGGCTGGATTCCGGGCATCTCCTTGAACGGCGTGTAGAACACATTCGCTTCCGGCGCCGCGTCGATAACAGCGGTGATCGACGTATCGCGTCCGTCGAGCGTCACGCGCGGTGTGGTGAAGCCACGCTTGAGGCCGGCGCGCATCTCGTCCATCTGCTCATGGAAATAGCGCGGCAGATCGCGCATCTGCTTGATCCAGTTACGGTAGTCATCGACCTTGCGGTAGGTCTTGCGCGCCGTGTACCCGATGTCGGTCCAGAAGGTCGTGTCCGCATTCGCCGGCATTTCAAAGTCACGGAACCGCTGGCCCGCGATCAGCACTTCGATCTGCGGGTGATAGACGTCGTAGTTCACCTGCTGGGCCGGGGAGAGCTCGGAGCGCGGGATGGCGTCGAGCTGCTTCAGAATATCCTGCCAGTACGCAAGCCGCATGGCCTGTGAAGCGGAATCCACCTTCGGCAGATGATCGATAATGCCGCGCTGGCTGTCTTCGTCGTCCGCGAACTGGTCCTCGCGCCATTTCCATTCCGTCGTGTAGAGCGCGCTCAGGCGCGTGTCGGCGGTCACGGGCTTGTGAAACTTCAGGAGAAACCGATCGGTCTTGTCGTGGAGCGACGGATCGAAGATGGCGAGCGTGTGATTGTCCGCGGCGCTCTTGACGACGTCGCTCGCGCCATCGAACGCGAAACCGGCAGCGAGCACCTCGTTCCGCACCGCGTCCGCGTCGATGCGATGGAGAGCTTTCGTATCGCGAAATCCGGAGCCCGGCTCGGCGGCGTGATCGAGCACGATGTAGACGCCGCCCGGCTTCAGGGCGTCGAACACCGCCTTGTTGAAGGCATTGAGGTCGACATCCGGCACGTTGTGGATGTCGTGATAGTTCTGCGAGGTCCAGACCATGTCGAGCGCGTCGGCAAGTTCGAGCTCCGTGACTCGCTGGACGCTGACGCTCACATTGGCATAGTGAGGGTCCGCGGCGATGGCTTGCACGGGAGCGGCGGGATCCGGGGCGGCGGCAGGCGCGGTCGGGCGGCGCGGTGGCGCGACGGCATAGACGTGGCCCTGCGGACCCACGGTCACGCTGAAGATGCGCGTGAAATAGCCGCCGCCTGGAATCAGGTCGGCCACGCGGTCGCCGCGCTTGAGGCCGGCAAAGGCCACGCACTCCGCGGGCTTGCGGTCGGTGTCGCGCGCGCGATCCGCCGCAGGGCGCGCAGGATCCGCAACCGCCTGGGCGATGTCGCTGGAAATCGCATTCGTTGGAGCGGCGCCGTGGGCGGCGGCCGCGGGCATGACCATCAGGACTGCGGTGGTCCGCAGGAGTGAACGTGTCATTCGGGATCTCCTTGTTACGACCGGAAAGTTGAGCTAGCGCTTGCGGGAGCGCAGCACCACGATGAGATAGATCACGATCGCGATGTTCACGACCAGCACCGCGACGAACTCCAGTTTCCTGTCTTTTGGCTGATGGACGAGCTCCCATAGATCGAACGGTATCAGCGATGAGGTCGCGATGACGGTGAGCCATTCGGCCCAGCGCTGGCGCAACCACAAGCCGATGCCTTCCACGGTGAGCAGCAGCGTATAGCAACTCGTCACGGCGACCACTGCCTTGATCTTGGCGCCTTCGAGTTCGCTCACCCAGGTGAGCGCCCGGGTCAGCAGACGCCGTTCGAAGGTGTCCGTCAGTGTTTCCAGCCAATTGAAGAGGCGCGCGACCGTGTCCGGATCGAGCAATCGATAAATGCCGTAGGTGGCGCCGAGCAGCAGCAAAGCCTTGCTGAGTTTCAGCAGGGCGATGACACGCAGGCCATCCATTCGGCGCGGTGCGACGGTCGCTTTCGCCATGGGCTCCAAGGGGTCCGCAAGGGAGGAGTATAAGTGTCGCAGAGTGGCGTGCCCGCGTCGATGCTACGCACTCGTTGATTGCGCAGCGCGTCGCGGAGCTCGGCGCCGCGGTTGTCAGGTAAGCTACGCATCGAGGCAGCGGATTGATCTGCCGGCGAGGGGGAAATCGTGTTCTCGTTTCTGCTGTGGCTGATTCTCTTCGTGCTCTGCTGGCCGATCGCGCTGCTCGCGCTCGTGCTGTGGCCGTTGGTGTTCCTGATTTCCCTGCCGTTTCGGCTGCTGGGCATCGCCGTCGAAGGCGTATTCGAATTGTTGCGCGCGATCATCATGTTGCCGGCACGCCTGTTGCGCGGACGGCCCCAGTGAAGAATAGGCAACCGCGGGCCGCTCTTGGGGAAATCCCTTAAACTTGCCGCTTCAACAATGAGGCCACTAAGAAGGCCAACAAGACTAAGGAGAAATCCATGGGTCTTTTCGACGGAGTACTGGGCGGTCTCGTCGGCGCGGGGATGACAGCTGTCCTGCAGGACGTCCTCAACAAGCACGGGGGTGTCCAGGGCGTCGTCAATCAATTCGAGAGCCAGGGGCTGGGACCAACGGTGCGTTCCTGGGTCGGCACGGGCCCCAATCAGTCGATTTCACCGGATCAGGTTCACCAGGTACTCGGCGCGGATCTCCTGCAGCAGCTCGCCGCCAAGACCGGATTGCCGGTCGGGGAGCTGACGCAGAAGCTTGCGCAGATTCTGCCGCAAGCGGTGGATCACATGACTCCGGGCGGCGTCATCCCGAAGACCTGAAGTCCGCGCATTGCTCCGGCAGATTGCCGGTACGGGGAACCATGCCATGGATCAACCGGCGACGATCGCGCGCTGCGCGCGCTGGGTACTTCTGTCGACGCTCGTGGTCGGAGTCGCAAACGTGAGCGCCACCGAGGCACCCGCCAAGGGCGGGAGTTATGCGGATCTGCTTGCGCTCTTCAGCGATTGGCGCGCGTTCGAACAGCCGCCACTCCGCGACGGGGCGCCGGACTACACCGCGGGGACGATCGCACGCAAACGAGCGGAGCTGAAGAAATATCAGGCGCGCCTCGGCGCGCTGGATTCGAGCCGCTGGCCGGTCGAGCAACAGGTGGACTATCGGCTCGTCTGGGCCGAAATGAACGGGCTCGATTTCGATATCCGCGTACTTCTGCCCTGGGCGCGCGATCCCGCCTTTTATAGCTCGGTGCGGATGGAACAAAGCGACACGCCCGCGCACGAAGGCCCGACCCATCACGCGCTCGTCGAGATCTGGACGTATTCCTTTCCGCTCAATGCGGCGGCAGAGACCCAGCTGACGGCGGAGCTCGGCACCATTGCGCCGCTCCTGACACAGGCGCGGCTGAATCTCACGGGCAATGCGCGCGACCTCTGGGTCTCAGGCGCGGGCACGATGCGCCAGCAGGCCGCCGAT
Organism: Steroidobacteraceae bacterium; assembly: GCA_041486385.1. GTDB lineage: Bacteria > Pseudomonadota > Gammaproteobacteria > Steroidobacterales > Steroidobacteraceae > JBGPLJ01. The sequence continues at coordinate 1,216 of JBGPLJ010000145.1, read as the reverse complement.
CTGACCGGCCTCGCCGTGAAGACCACGAAGGCGAACCCGGAGCTGAAGCGCGCAGTGGCAGCGGCTCTCAGGGCGACGACGGAATTCGCCGACTGGCTTGACGCGCAAGCGCCGTCGAAGACGGGTCCCTCGGGCGTGGGCAGGGAAAACTACACCTGGAGTCTGCGGAACGTCCACCTGGTGCCGCTCTCCTGGGAGGAGGAAGTCAGCATCCTGAAGCGCGAGCTCGCGCGCGCGCACGCTTCTCTCAAGCTCGAAGAACAGCACGATATCGGTCTGCCGCCGCTAGCCGTGATTTCGAGCCCCGAGGAATATCAGCGCCGGGCGAATGCTGCCGTGACGAAATACATGGCCTTCCTGAAGGACCGCGACATTCTCACGGTCAAGGACTACATGGATCCGGCGATGCGCGCGCACATTGGCGAGTATTCACCGCTCGAGACGCGCAATTTCTTCGCGATTGCGAGTCACAACGAGCCGCTGTCGCTCTTCACGCACTTCTATCACTGGTTCGACAATGCCCGCATCGCGCTCGAGCCGCATCCAAGCCCGATCCGGCGCGGGGCGCTGCTCTACAACATCTGGGACAGCCGCGCCGAAGGCATGGCCACAGCCGTCGAAGAGTTGATGATGCATGCGGGACTCTACGACGACAATCCGCGGGCGCGCGAGGTCATGTGGATCATGCTGGCGCAGCGTTGCGCGCGCGGCCTGGCATCGCTCCACGCGCAGGCGAACGAATTCGACATGCGCGAGGCCAAGGACTTTCAGGTGCAGTGGACGCCGCGCGGCTGGATGCGCCCCGATCTGGATCTGCTCGGCTTCGAACAGCAGCTGTATCTGCGCCAGCCGGGCTACGGCACGAGCTACGTCACCGGCAAGTATCTCATCGATGAACTGATCATGGATCGTTCGCGCCAGCTTGGGGACAAGTTCACGCTGCGTGGATTCCTCGACGAATTCAATGCGGCCGGCGTCATCCCGGTGTCCATGATCCGCTGGCAGCTCACCGGCAACGACGATGAAGTGCGTGCGTTGACTCGGGCACGGTAGACCAGAGGGAGGCGATCAAGATGCGGTGGTTGCGCGGACAGCAATGGCCTGGACCAGTCGCGATCCTCGCGCTGGCGCTGGTCTTCGGCGGCGCCCATGCGCGCGCGGCGGAACAATCCCCGACGGTGGCAGGGGCACCGGCCGAAGGCGACTATGTCGCCAG
>JBGPLJ010000144.1:0-8795 GCA_041486385.1 Steroidobacteraceae bacterium | reverse complement strand
TGCGATCGTCACCGCTGGTGGTTTGATCCAGATGCCCGTGACCCCGCAGCATCGCCGAGCAATTGGAGCCGGCGCCCTTGACGTTCAGATGCAAGCCCCGTTTCATCAGCTCCGCCTGCAATTGAGCCGTGATCACATAGGGCTCAACGACCGCATACATGTTCTTCTCGTTGATTTCGACGATGCGGTTCATCCGCCTGAGGTCCAGGTAGAGCACACCCGGTGCGAACTTTCCGGTCCAACCCGTGCACACCGGCCGGAATGTGAGCTTGTGCTTGTTGCACAGCTTGATGATCGCTTGAACCTGCGCCGTGTTCTCCGGAAGGATGACCGCCGCGAACTCGGTGGCGTGATACGACGGCATGATGGCCGGGTCATCGCAGATGAACTCGGGTCCAACCACATCTTCCAAGGCCGCATAGATGTCTTTGCTCAGGGCCATGATTTCTCATCTCCCTTATTCGATTGCTTGCGCGAACAGTTCAACGATGTCGTAAACCTTCAGGCGGCTGCCGGTGGCCTCGATAGCTTCGCTGAAGGACTTCTCACACGAAGTGCAGGCGGTGACGACGGCCTCGGCCCCGGTAGATTCGGCTTCTTCGATTCGCTGCCGCGCAGTCCACTGGGCAAATTCTGGATTGGATTCGCTCACTCCGCCCCCGGCTCCGCAGCACCACGCGTATTCCCTGATGCGATTCATTTCCGTGAACTTGATGCCGGGAATGCTCTTGAGCATGTCCCGAGGCGGCTCATAAACGCCACGCGTGCCGCGCCGATACACCTTGGGCGGGTCGAACACGAACCGGTCACCCGGAATCTTCTTGCCTTGCCAGTGGATCCACGGCTCACCCAGTCTGCCGAGATGACAGGGGTCGTGGTACGTCACCGCGATATCGACTTTCTTGCGCGGCTTCAACTTGCCGTCCTTCATCAGTTGCTCAACGTATTCTGAAATGTGCAGCACCTTCAGTTCGCCCTTCAGGTTGAACTTGTCGTAGAGGACTTTGAAGGCGTGATACTCGTGAGGGGAGGGCGTTACCACCGTCTTGATGCCAGCTTGCTTGATGAAGGCCATGTTCTTCCTGGCCTGATTCAGAAAATCCTCCCTGTACCCCATCTCGTATGCTTCTCCGCCGCCGGAGGTCTCGGCATTGCCCGCGATACCGAAATTGATACCGGCCTTCTGCAGGATCCTGGCCGTGGCCTTGGCCACCTTTTGCGAGGCCGGGTCGTAGCTTGTGAGATCGCCGACGTGAAGCAGCACGTCGACCTTCTCCCTGGTGGCGTCCTTGAGGTTAAGGCCCTCAGCCCAGTCGCCCCGTTTGCCTTTGACAGGCACCATCGAGCCATTTTTTCGCAGGCCGGCGATGACCTTGTCCAGGGCGGGATGCGTCTTGCCATCCTCGACACACTTGATCCGGAACTCGGTGATGGGTTCCATGACTTCCATGTCCATCGCGTAATTGCAGGAGACGCCGCAGGCGCCGCACATCTGGCAGTTGTAGACGATGTCGAGCAGCCTCGCCGTATAGTTGAAGCCGTTCTTCAACATCGCCGCGCCGATATTCAGCCGGCCGCCGCCCGAGTAGCTATGAAAGTCGAATCTCGAAATGCTGGGACAGACTTTGGCGAATTGATAGCCACTGACCCGTTGCATCGGCACGAACTTGCAGGTCGAGCAACGGCAACACATCTCCATGTCGGCCTTGTACTGCTCCAATCCCATGGCGGCTGCCTCCTAAAATTTACTTACCGAACCGCGGGTCTCTTCTCGCCCGTCCTAGAAGCACACTTTCCCCGGATTCATCACGTTGTTTGGATCGAAGATCTTCTTGAAGGTATGCAGCACCGACACGGTGGCCGCATCCCGATTGAGAATCATCCGGGCATTTTCCCCATAGGGCCTTGAGAAGAACGCCCCCTTGGCCATCAGGTTCGGGATGGCAGAACTCGCCAGCGCCTGCACTCGATTGCGCTCTCTGGCGTTCGCGGGGTCGTAGAACAAATTGAATTCGCAGTGATAGCTCGTGCCCTGCACGATCGGCTGGATGTAGACACCGACGCTGGCTGCGGCGTAACCCGCTCCTTCTGCCAGATCGGCGACGGTCGCGATCTGGCCTTCGAGCTTTTCCCGGAGGGTCAGGTAGAAGATGTCCTGGCAGGCGCCGTTGGGGCGAAGCTTCCAATAAGGATTCGCGCAAGGCTGCTGGGCCGCCTTCAGGATTTCGTTGGCGGAAATTCCGCCGGCTGCCTTACGGGCTTCGATTCCCAGCCGCTGGGTTATCTCCGTGATGTCCTTGATCTGAGAGTCGACGCGTTCCGCAGGGAAATACTCGTAGCCAGCGACCGTATAGAACAACGTCCAGGCGGGCAGGGACGCTCTGACGTTGTGATATTCATCGGGTGATTTCTGCGTGAAGATGGTCGCCAGGTTCGTATTGTTGAGAATGAAGCACTCGTTGACGACTCTCAGTCGGATCAGCCAGTAAGTCAGCTCGAGCAGCGGGTCGAGGTTGGAGGAGCCGACGACGAAGGGCTCTTCCAGTGTGGGCAAAATTTCGCATCTCATCGATACCCAGGTGACGATGCCCATCGTTCCCTGCGCGCCTTGGATCAATCGGTGCCAGGAAGCCGTGCCGGGCCCATAAGGTGCTTTTTGCACACCACCCACCGCCCACTGCTCCTCGATAGTACCGGGCCCGGCGGCCTGCCCGGTCCTGAACTCATCGCCAGTTCCAAAGAAGAGTCCCGCACACGCCAAGGGGTCCGATATGTCCCATTGGTACTTGGGCATGGTGACGGGCTCTCTCTCCAGGATGCTGCCGACCACCGACTTGGATTCCCTGGGCAGCAGCGGCATGTTGAGTCTGAGCCCCGCCTTTCTTGCCGCCGGGATCAGTTCGCCGAAAGTCACGCCCGGCTCGCACATCGCCACGCGTCGCGCGCGGTCCACGAGCATGATTTTCTTCATGCCGCTCATGTCGACGATGACCGCCCCTCCGACGCTCGGAACCGTATCGCCGCGGAAGTGCGGCGTGCCCGAACTGACGGGCACCAGAGGCGTCTTCGTCTCATTGGCAAATTTCAGAATGCTCTGAACCTCAGCGGCGGTTTGCGGCTTGACGAGCGAGGCGGGGCGCACGCGGTTGACGAAGCTCACATCTCGCGAGTAGCTGTCCAATTCCTTCGGATCGAGGCTGATTCGCTCGCGACCGATGGCATTCACCAACGCGGCTTGGTCTATCATTGGCATCTCCATGTGCGCGCCCGCGCGGGCCCGATGCCCGACGCCGTCTATGCATGCTATTGACGGCAAGAACCCGCGCTTGACTCTCCTGGCGACCCGCTTTGCTCATATGGAAACGGCGGTGACCAAAAATCACGCGCCCATTCGATCTAGCCGTAAACTATGACCCGATTGCCAATCGGAGAATGCGATGCCGACGGAAACACCAAGCGCCGCAGAGCGCCTTGAGATCGAACGGGCCTGCGAACGCATCGTCTACGCTTATTCCCGCGCCCTCGACTTGGGCGATTTGAGCGCCGCGGCGGATTTTTTCGCCGAGAACGGATCCATGGCGCGGCCGATGGCGCCGGACCAGGTGATCCAGGGCCGGGAGACCATTCGTGCATCCCTTTTGACGAGACCGAAGACGTTGCTGACGAAGCACCTGGCGACCAACGTGATGATTGAAGTCGAAAGCCGCGATGCCGCGCGCGGCATTTCCTATCTCACGATGATCTCGACGACGCCGCCACCGGACACCAAGCCGCCCTTCGTTTCCAAAGGACCGCTCTATTTCGGCGAATTCAAGGATCGCTTTGTGCGCGAGAATGGCGTCTGGAAGATTCTGGAGCGGCGCGGCTCGATCCAGATGAAATTCGAGGCTGCGGCGCCTCTATAAGGTGTTATGCGATCAGCGGATTGCAATTGGACGGTTGGATTTCCTATCATCGGGCGCCCCAAAGAAAACTGCGGAGCGGTTCGCCAGGCAGTCAAGGAGTTCAAATGAGCGTGCAGGCATCCAATGCCGAGCGGCAGATCTGGATCTACACACAGATGCTGCGCATCCGCGAATTCGAAGAGAGCGTGAAGCGGAGCTTCACCGAACACCCCGGCGTGATCCGCGGCCATACGCACCTGGCCGACGGTGCCGAGGCATCGATCGTGGGTTCGCTCAGCCACTTCCGCCAGGGCGATGCGGCGCTCGCGACCTACCGCTGTCATGGCTACCCGCTCGTTCTCGGCAGCGATCCGAAGGCGATGATGGCCGAGATCTTTGGTCGCGTCGACGGCCTGTGCAAGGGCCTCGGTGGATCCATGCACCTCACCGACGTCAAGCGCGGCTTTCTCGGGACGTCAGGCATCGTTGGCGCGGGCATCCCCCACGCCGCGGGCGCCGCCTGGGCCGCTCAGATACGCAAGAAGGGCGAGGTGGTCCTCTCCTTCTTCGGCGACGGCGCGTCCAAGCAGGGCGCCTTTCATGAGACGCTCAATATCGCCTCGCTGTGGAAGCTGCCAGTCGTCTTCGTGATGGAAAACAACGGTTACAACGTCGTGACAACCTCCGCGCAGGAGGACGCGAATGCGGCCGCCGGCGAACCGCTCTCGATCAAGGCAAAGGCCTACGCGATGCCGGGCGTGACCGTCGACGGGGCCGACCCGCTGGTGGTGTTCGCAACTGTCGGCGCGGCGATCGAGCGCGCGCGCGCGGGCGGCGGCCCCACGCTGGTCGAGTCGAAGGTCTACCGCCTATCGGCGCACGGCAACATCATCGCCCCGCCCGGAGTGCCGCTGCACTACCCCGAGCACGAGGCGATCACGGTGTTCGGCAGGCGCGAGGAGTACGAGGCCGCGTTGCGCGGCGACCCCGTTCCGCGCTTTCGCGGTACGTTGGTCAAGAGCGGCGTGTTGAGCGCCGCAAAAGCCGACGAGCTCACGGCGCAAGTTGCGAAGGAAATGAAGGCAGCCGTGGACTTCGCCGTCAAGAGTCCATTCCCCAAGCTCGAGTCCGCACTCGAAAACATCTACGCTTAAGGACCGGAGCGACCCATGGCACAGCTTCCCTTTATCGCCGCGATCGATGCCGGCATCCATCAAGAGATGCGGCGCGACCCGAGCGTCCTGTACTTCGGCCAGAACATGGCCACGACCGAGAACCACGAATTCGTCGCCGCCTATGGGCACGATCGCGTGCGCGTGACGCCCATTTCCGAAACTGCCGAGATCGGCATCGCCATTGGTGCGGCGATGGCGGGCCTGCGCCCGGTTGTCGAACTCTACATGGCCGAGTTCATGCTCGTCGCCATGGACCAGGTCGTCAACGAGGCGCCGCGGTTTCGCTATATGACGGGCGGTCAGGTGAAAGTGCCGATCGTGCTCAAGGCCGGTTTCGGCTTCGCCTGCGGCTGGGCAGGGCAGCACACCGGCTCGCTGACGGCGCTCTTCATGGGCGTTCCCGGCCTCAAGGTCGTCGTGCCGTCGACCGCTGCCGATGCCAAGGGATTGATGGCGACGGCGATCCGCGATGACAACCCGGTCGTCTTCCTGCACCACTATCTGTTGACGCTCGAGCCCGGCGAGGTGCCGGACGGCGAGTACCTGGTGCCGTTCGGGAAAGCTGAAATCCGGCGCGCGGGCGGCGACGTGACAATCGTCGCCACCGGCTGGATGGTCAATCGCGCCCTCGGCGCGGCGAAGACGCTCGCCGGTGAAGGCATCCAGGCGGAGGTCATCGACCCACGCACCGTCGCGCCCCTGGATCTGGAAACGATCCTCAAGTCAGTCGCGAAGACCGGGCGGCTCGTGCTCGTCGATCAGGCGCCTCGCCACGCCACAGTGGGTGGCATTATTGCTGGCGATGTCGCGGAGCACGGCTTCTCGTCGCTGAGAGCGCCGATCGTGCAGGTCAACGCCCGCGACACGACGGTGCCCTACAGCGAGCCACTCGAGGCTTATGTGATCCCCGATGAGGCAAGGATTATCGCTGCCGTTCGAACTGTGCTGAAGGGTCGCCGGTAGCTGCCCTCACCCAAACCCTCTCCCGCCAAGCGGGAGAGGGCTAGTTCAATCGCCAGTCGCGGCCTTCGAGAATCTCGACAAGACGCGCGAGGAACTGCGAAGCGAGACGGCCGTCGGCGATGCGGTGATCCACCGTCAGCGTGAGCTCCGACTGCGGGCGCACAACGATATCTCCGTTCCTCGCCACGACGCAGTCGCGCTGCCGGCCGACCGCGAGAATTGCGGACTGCGGCGGATTGATGATCGCTGTGAAGCGGTCCGGCCCCTGCGCGCCGAGGTTCGAGATGCTGAACGTCGCGCCGTCGACTTCCTCTCGCTTCAGCCGCCCTTTGAGACCCCGCTCGACGCAATCGACGCGACGGCGAGCGAGCTCTACGAGGCCGAGCCGCTCGACGTTGTGCAACACCGGGACCAGCAACCCGTTCTCTACGGCCACCACCAGGCCGATGTGCGCGCCGCTGGCTTGCACCACGCGGGCGTCCGGTGACCCCGGATCTCCCGAAAAGGTCGCGTTCAGCGCGGGCAATTCAATGAGCGCTCGAGCGACGGCTTGCAGCAGGAAATCGTTCACCGATAGTTTGGGTGAATCGTTTGTCTGCTTCGCGGAGAACTCAGTGCGCAACGCCTGCAGCACGGTCCAGTCGACCGAGCGCTCGACGATGAACTGCGGAATGGTCGCATTGCTCAAGGTCATGGCACGCGCGAGCGCGCGCCGCATCGGGGAAAGTGATTGCGACGCCCGTCTCACATCGTCGAGTTGAACGCGCCCGCGCGGTCCCGACCCGGTGATCGCGCCAAGATCGACGCCGCGTTCGGCAGCGAGCTTGCGTGCGACAGGAGAGCTGCGCATGCGATCGCCGAGGCGCAATTCGACCGCAGCGGGCACGGGTCGCACAGCGTCGGGTTTCTTGATCTGCGGCTTCGGAGTTGCCGCGCTACCTGCAACTTGCGGCTCAGCGGACTCGATCCAGGCGATCTGGTCGCCAACCGTCGCCTCCTGATCGACCTGCACCAGGATCTGCGTCAGGCGTCCACTCACCGTCGCCTCGATTTCAACGACCGACTTTTCCGTTTCGACTTCGACGAGCGGCTCGCCCTGCGTCACGGTGTCGCCGACGCTCTTCAACCACCGGACGACCTTGACGGCCTCCATCACGAGACCGATCTTCGGTATCTCCTGTGCAACCATGGCCACGAGTCGTTACTCCTGCGCGGTTCCTGCGAGACCCAGCATGTCGCGCACCGCGCGTACGATATCCTTGCTGCCGGGGAGCAGCGCCCGCTCGAGCTCGGGAGCGAACGGAATCGGCGCGAAAGCGCAGCCGACGCGCAGCACAGGAGCGTCGAGTTCGTCGAACAGCTCCGTGCCGATACGAGCCGCGATCTCGGCGCCGACGCCGCCGTTGAGCACCGCCTCGTGCGCAATCAGCGCGCGATGGGTCTTGGTCACCGACGCGGCGATAGTCGCCATATCGAGTGGCAACAGGGTTCTCAGATCGATGACTTCAGCCGAGATGCCGGCGCCCGCCAGTTGCTCCGCCGCTTCCAGCGCGCCTTGCACCATGGCCGAATACGCGATCAGCGTGACGTCTGTTCCCACGCGCACGACCCGCGCTTTGCCGATCGGCGGCAGCTCTGCGCCGTCGGCCAGTGCCTCCTTCATCGTGTAGAGCCGCTTGTGTTCGATGAAGAGCACGGGCTCGCCGAGCCGGATCGCACTCTTCAGGAGGCCGTAGGCCTCGGCGGGCGAGGAGGGCGCGACCACCACGAGTCCCGGTACGTGGATGAACCAGGCTTCGAGACTCTGCGAGTGTTGCGCGGCCGCTCCGCCCGCGGCGCCCGCTTGGGTACGCACCACGAGTGGAACGGCGAGCTGCCCGCCCGACATGTAGCGGTACTTCGCGGTTTGATTCACCAGGCAATCCATCGACAGCGTGGCGAAATCGATGAACATGATTTCGAGCACGGGCTTGAGCCCGCAGAGCGCAGCGCCGGTAGCAAGACCGGTGATCGCCGCTTCGCTGATGGGCGTATTGCGCACGCGCATTGCGCCGTGTTTCTGCGCGAGTCCGCGCGTGACGCCGAATGCGCCGCCGGCCGCGACGTCCTCGCCCAGCAAATGCACGGCGGCGTCGCGCGCCAGTTCCTCGTCAAGCGCGCGGCGCAGGATCTCGATGAAGGTGTGCTCCATGGACGCTCAACCTTGTATCGCGTTGAGGGCAGGCGAGCGGTAGACGTCGTCGAGCACCGTCGTCGGATCGGGGCGCGGCGCGGCGCGGGCGCGGTCCACTGCTTGTTGCACTTCCTGTCTAGCGCGCTCGCCGATGGAGTCGAGTTCGTCTGCTTTGACTCCACGCTCCATCAGATTGCGCTTCAGGCGCTCGATCGGACATTTCTCGCGAACCGCCGCGAGCTCTTCTTTCGATCGATACTGCTGCGCGTCGCCCACGTAGTGGCCCGCCATGCGGAAGGTCATGCATTCGAGGAGATAGGGGCCTTCGCCCCTGCGCAGGAATTCGATCGCCTCGCGCGCGGCCGCATGCACGGTCGGCAAGTCGTTGCCGTCGATGGTTTTCGTCGCAATGGCGTACGGAGCCGCGAAGCTGCTCACGTGCTTGACGTTGGAATGTTCCTCGCGACTCGTGAACTCCGCGTAGCCGTTGTTCTCACAAACGAACAGCACGGGAAGGCGCCACAGTGCGGCGAGGTTGAGCGTCTCGTGGAACGCGCCGGCGCCTGTCGCACCGTCGCCGAAGAACGCCACGCTGATGTT
>JBGPLJ010000143.1:0-8803 GCA_041486385.1 Steroidobacteraceae bacterium | reverse complement strand
TGAATGGGGTCAGGTCGGGAATAAAACAATCCGAGCCGGAGTCTTCTCTCCAGAACCCTATCGAGGAGAAGACAGTGTCGGATGACAAATCGCTGCAATCGCGTCGCGACGCCCTGAAATGCATGGCCTTTGGCACGGCCGGTACGCTCTTCGCGTTGACAGGCGGCGTCTTCACGCCGATCGATCTTGCGGTAGCGGCCGCTGACAAACGGGCTGCTGCCCGGATGGGAAAACCGCTCTTCGTTCAGATCAGCGACACTCACATCGGCTTCAACAAGGACGCGAATCCCGATGTCAACGGGACGCTCACAGAAACCATCGATCTCGTGAACGGCATGGCCGAGCAGCCGGCGCTGATCATCCACACCGGCGATATCACCCATCTGTCCAAGCCCGCTGAATTTGATCTGGCGCAGCAGATGCTCTCCAGATTGCGAACGACCGAGCTGCACACGGTCCCCGGTGAGCACGACACCACCGATGCCACGGTCACGGAATATTTTAACCGGTTCGGAAAGGCGTCCAACAACAAGGGCTATTACAGTTTCGATCACGCGGGAATCCATTTCCTTGCATTGATCAACGTACTGCAATTCAAACCGGGCGGCCTCGGGACTCTCGGCCAAGATCAGCTCGCCTGGGTGGCAGCTGACCTGAAGGGTCGCTCGACCAGTACGCCGATCGTCGTTTTCGCGCACATGCCGTTGTGGACAATCTACGAACCGTGGGGCTGGGGTACGGGCGATGCGGATCAGTTGATGAGCCAACTGCGTCGCTTCGGCTCGGTCACGGTGTTGAACGGCCATATTCATCAGATCGTGCAGAAGGTGGAAGGCAACATGACCTTCCACACCGCGCGCTCCACGGCCTACCCCCAGCCGGCGGCTGGCGTAGGCGCGGGTCCCGGACCTCTCAAAGTACCCTCGGATCAACTCTCACAAATGCTCGGCATCACCCGCGTTTCGGTCGTTAAGCACCCACGCTCATTGGCGCTGAGCGATACGACGCTTACCTAGCCACCTGTTTCGCGACTGTAATGCGGAGGACAACTCTCGTGATTTTGGCAAGACATCGACGTTTTCTTGCGGTGCTCAGTGTGGCGGCGCTGTGCTTGGTCGTGACGAGCACTCCGGCGAAGGCCGGGTCGCCGGCCTCCTCACAAATCGTGATCAAGGATTTTATGTTCACGCCCATGTCATTGACGGTCAAGGCCGGCTCCAGCGTGACCTGGACCAACAAGGACGATGAGCCGCACTCCGTGGTCAGCGATACCGGGCTGTTCCGTTCCGGTGCCGTGGATACCGACGAGATTTTCTCGTTCAAGTTCGACAAGCCCGGTACGTACCACTTTACGTGCTCGATTCATCCGCGAATGGTCGGGACCATCATCGTCGAGTAGACCCCATGACCGGCATTGCAAGAGTGAGTCTGGTCGTCGGCGTCACACTGGTCGCACAGGCGATCGGAGCGGCGGTGTTTGTCGGCTCGGGTATCTATAACATCGGCGCCGATGACCATCATACGAAACTCGTGCTGACAGTCATTGAGCAATTGCGGGAGCGTTCTATAGACGCGCGCGCCCGCACGATTGATGCACCCAATCTCGAAGACCCCAAGAGGATTGCGGCTGGTGCCGAACGCTACGCGGCGCTTTGCATCAGCTGTCACCTGGCGCCCGGGGTGACGCAGTCCGACATCCGCCCAGGGCTCTACCCGCACCCACCGAACCTTGCACAAGAAGACACCCGTGATGCTCAGCGAGCGTTCTGGACGATCAAGCACGGGATCAAGATGAGTGCAATGCCCGCGTGGGGCAAGTCGCTGGACGATGCCGCGATCTGGGACATCGTGGCCTTTGTGCGCCAGATGTCGACCATGTCGCCTGAAACGTACCAACTGCTCACGAGGAGCCACTCAGACATACTGAATCGGCTTGATCCAAATTCATCGACGGGCGTCAGGGAAGGCCGATACGTTTCCGGAGGTCCTTGAATCGATCATCGGATCGAAGAGAATCAAAGGTTGGACGCAGCAAAATCGACGGATTGAATCGTTCTTCATAAGCCTTGTTCAGCCTGATCATTGCCTCGTCGTGGTCGCCGAGACCCACGTACACCAGAGCAATATTCGCGTCGGCAGACGGATTTTGATCATGGCGCGCCTCCAGATCCTTGATGATTTCTATGGCCGCTTGCTTGCGTCCGGAGACTGCATAAACGTAGGCGAGATTCGAATCGAAGGCCGCACTGTGTCCCGACAGCTCGATTGCTTTCTGAAATTCCACGATGGCTTTATCGTGCCTGCGCTGCTGCTCGTACGCCTGGCCAAGTTCGTAATGGGCAACGGCAAAGTTCGGGTCCATCTCCAGAGTTTTTTCACTTTGTTTCACGGATTCGTCGTAGAGATGTGCGACGCATAAGGCCTCTGCAATGTCGGCGCTGATGATTAGCGAAAGAGGATCCAGGTTTTCTGCCCGTCGAAGTTCGAAGATGCCCTCGTCATTGCGACCCAGTACGAGTAAATGCCATGCATACCAATGATGTGCCGTCGCATAGCTGGGGTTCAATTCGAGGGCCCGTTTGTATTCCTTTTCGGCGGCGTTCCAGTCCCAACCATAGAGGTCCAAAGCGAACGCGAGGGAGGTGTGAGCCTCGCTCAGGTTATCGTCCAGCGCCAAGGCTTGCGTCGCAGCCGCCTTCGCTTGGGAAAAAGCCTCTAGGGGAGGCAGCACCCCATATTCCCAATCGCCAGACAATGCGTAGGAATCGGCCAAGCCAGAATAGGCTTTGGCGTCAGACGGATCCGCCTCAATCGCCTGGCGAAAGTACTCGATTGCTTTTTTCAGCCCCTCGCCAGTGCGTTTATTCCAATAGTAGCGCCCCTTGAGGTAGGCCTCATAAGCCTTAGGGTTTACCGCTCTCGACTTCCCGAGTGTTACCTGTTCTTGTCGACTCAAGGTGGCCCGGATCTGCCCAGCGATGGCTTGAGCAACCTTGCTCTGTAGCCCGAGCGAGTCGCGGATATCGCCTTCATAGCTCTGAGCCCACAGGTTCTCGTCGGCGGGAACCCGGATCAGCTGGGCTGTAAGGCGAACTCGGTCGCCGGACCGAAACACACTTCCTTCCACGACGGCTTGGACGTCGAGTTCGCGGGCAATCTCGGTCAGGGGTTTGTGCAAGTGCTTGTAGGTCATCACCGAGGAGCGGGAGATGACTCGCAGTGAGCTAATTTGCGCAAGCTGAGTGATCAACTCGTCCGTCATGCCATCGGCGAAATAGTCCTGCGATGTATCCCCAGAGAGGTTTTCCAGCGGCAGTACAGCCAAGGAGCGAACTCGGGGCAGAGAGGATCTCGACGTCGAAGCAACGCGAAGCAGCGACACGACCAGTAGCAGCACCACCGCAAGGCCAGCCATCATCCACACGGCGAGCCGCCACGACCGTCCTTTCGCTGGGCCGGGGGCGCCATTTTTCGGTGGAACGACGGACACCGTTTCCGGTGCTGCCGTTTCGGGGTGCCTGTCACCCACGACGGTGACGTCCGCAAGAAATCGGTAGCCGCGGCGAGAGACGGTCTGAATGAAGCGGGGGTTCTCTGCCGAATCGCCGAGTGCATCCCGGATTTTGCTGATCGCCTTATTCAGTCCGTGATCGAAATCTACAACTGTCTGTGGCCAAAGGCTGGCTTGCAGCTCCTCCCGAGTCACCAGTTTTCCTGGCTTCTCCAGAAGCATCGCGAGCAGCTGAAAGGGTTTCTCTTGCAAAGGCACCAGCTTGCCGAGCTTCGTCAGCTCCTGCGCACCCAGATCGACTTCGAAAACGCCGAATCTCAAACACCTGGTTGGATTGCCGGCTTGCTGCATGACAACGATGTCCGATCTGCGGGTTTTCTTTGCTGTGTTTTCCTCGAAGCTTTGAGTCATCAAGTATTTCGAGGCGAAATGCCGCCGAATACCTGTTGTTGCATTGTCGCACACACCGCACCGTCGGATTTCCCAATCCTGCGGCATTGCCAGGTCCCAATATCAATAACTCGTGTTGGGGACACGTTTCCATAAATTGCTAATTACATTGACTTAAAGCGGGGATGCGGCCTTCAGGGAGAAAGGATCGATGGTCCATTGAGCTCAGTGGCGAACCGCTTCAAACAGGTAGGCGTTCGAACCACACCCCCTATGGAGGTTGCCAATGAACTCCCTAAACGTAAGCTCCGCCGAAGCTTACGCAGTCCCTGCCACTGCGCTGGAAAACGTCGCTCCTGTCCGGACCTTTTCGAAATATGCCGAAGGCCTTTTTCTCAGCGTTGTGGCTCCGCATCTCGCCGATGCTATTGCGCTCGCGCGATGGCTCACCGGCAGTGGTGCCGACGCGCAGGATATAGTTCAGGAAGCTAGTCTTCGAGCCCTGCGCGGAATCGATAAGTTTGCCAACGGCAATGCACGGGCCTGGGTGCTCACAATCGTACGCCATACTGCGTACGACTGGCTCCACAAGAATCGGCCGGCCGCTCTCGTCTTTGTCGATGATTTGGAAGACGTCGAGGGCGCACACTTTGCCGAACGAGACGCCACAACGCCCGAGACTGCGTTGATGGAGATAGAAGAGGCAACGCTGCTCAACACCGCGATTCTGGCCTTGCCTGCACACCACCGCGAAATGCTCTTGCTGCGGGACGTGCAGGGTCTTACATACCGCGACATTGCAAAGCTGAGCGGCATATCCATCGGCACCATGATGTCGCGCCTCTTCCGAGCGCGGCGTCAACTCATAGCGCTCATGACACAGAACGCTGTGCGGGGCAAATGCGGCGTCGGAATTAAGCCGAAGCTCGGAATAAATCCTGACTATGGCCAGTCTCGTCCGATGACTGTCCACGCCGGAGATTCCATTGCCGTTTGTGAACCTCAACATTGGCGGCCCAGAGCTCGACTCCGAGCAGGTTCGACGTATCCAGTGGTCCATTCCGGACCTTAGCGACGATGGCCTGCCACTGCATTGACTGCAAGCGTCGGATGCGCTCGCGAACCCTAGTTGCCATCGGCTGAGGATGACCCGTGAATAACTTTGACCGTCTACTGCAACGCCCGGCCGACACACGCAACGAGGACGACGTCGATCGCGAGCTGATCGTCCGAATCGCCAACCACGACCGGGATGCGTTTCACGACTTGTACATTCGCTATCACGGCAAACTTGCGCGTTTCTTGATTAGACTGACGCGCGATCATGCGAACGCAGACGAGATCATCAACGACACTCTATGGATTATTTGGCAGAGTGCAGATTCATTTCGCGGCGCGGCGCGCGTGTCGACATGGATTATTGGAATCGCCTACCGGCAGGCGCTGAAAGTGTTCCGCCGCGCCGCGCTTCGTGAGCGTGTGATGCGGTTCGAGATCGCGGAAGGCGAGGCGATTGAGGATGATGCGCTGCAGGCAACCGAGGTGCACCAGGTAATCAAACGCGCGCTTGCAAGATTGCCAGTCGAGCAACGTCTCGTCCTTGAGTTCAGCTATTACCTCGACCGCTCATGCGAAGAAATCGCGAAGATCATGCAGTGCTCGGTTAATACGGTCAAATCCCGCATGACGCGCGCGCGACGGAAGCTGCGGGCGATCCTGGCAGACGACAACGGCATCGACCGCAATGATGACAGGGCTCTTCGTATTGCATCATGAAAGTTCTCGCGCTCTCCGACAGTCCGCGTGCGGCCTCAATCAACTCGATGTTCCTGCGTGCGGCAGGACGGCTCGCGCAACCGGTCTGGTACGACAGAGTAGATCTCAGTGTGCGTTGTCAGGAGACTCATGATCGTGGACCGACCGCATTTCTTGTCGCTCGCCAGTGCCAGCGCCCTGCCCTGCGCATTGCCCTCATTGCCGAGTGATGCGACGGCACATGCCATGGCGCGTCTTGGTATCAAGGCCATGGCCTTCGATGGACTTGCGATTTTCGATCCACGCCCGATTGCGGCGCTCGCGGAGTCGCTGTTCCCCGGCAATGGGTCCGCGTTGATGATTGCCTGGCGCGCCCGGCAGCTCGACTATCACGGGCCTTCAGGTCTGGCCTGATGTTCCCGATGTCATCAGGCAACTGCACAAAGCGGGCCTTCGACTTGCCACGTTGTCCAACATGACCGCTGCCATTCAGTCGGCTGACAACACCGCCTCCTCGTTGATCCATTGCGCCTGCTGCAGGACGACGCGATATCCATCCGGATCTTCGAACGTATGACCACGCGTTTCCCAATATGGATTGAACGAATCGACTTGCCTGAATCCTGCGGCGAGCATGCGGGCACATGCCGTTCGCCATTCGGCTTCGAGCGGCACGTAGAGGACCATCAGGTCTTCCGGCGTGGGCGCCGGCGCAACCGGATGTGAGCGACAGTAGGTGAACTCGAAGTGGTAACTCGACCCCACTATACCCAGCATGACACCGTCGAAACCGTCGTGATTCTCGAAGCTTCCGAGGATGCGCAGACCGAGTCCACGGCAGTACATGTCCGCGGTCCTCGCGAGATTTCTGACGGGCCTCGCGAAGCGCAGATGAGGCTCCATGCCGGTCGGTTGCCGATGCGGCGTGTGATCCAGC
Organism: Steroidobacteraceae bacterium; assembly: GCA_041486385.1. Taxonomy (GTDB): domain Bacteria; phylum Pseudomonadota; class Gammaproteobacteria; order Steroidobacterales; family Steroidobacteraceae; genus JBGPLJ01. The sequence continues at coordinate 2,210 of JBGPLJ010000143.1, read as the reverse complement.
GCGCCCTGTCGGTATTCACTCACGGTGCGGGCGGCTCGAGACTTCCGCCCGTGATTTTCTGGCAGGTGCCCTTCGGCACATAGATCCAGGCGCCCGCCACGTTGTCAGACGCAACGGTGCCCGCGCACGAATTACTCGCGAAGAAGCAATCATTCATGCCTTTCTTGGCGATCCCGTAACACTTCTCGTACGGGTAGGTCGGTTTCTCCGGATGGATTTGCGCGCTCGCGCTGCCGGCGATCAACGTTGCCACGGCCACGCTCAGTGCCGCTATCGTCAGTGATGTCCTCATAGGAGACCCTTCTTGGTGGAATGCAGATGAAATAAATGATGCCTTACAGACTCAGTCGCAACCCGAGGATAAGCATACCGCCGTCCTCGCGATTCGCGGACGCACCGTCTCAAGGTCGGCTTGACCGCTGCCTATGTCGACGCTCACTACACGCAGACCGTCCTCTTGAACGGACGGATCGTCGTCGGGCGTGGCGACGCGATCGGCGTGCTACCGCTCGCGCCGGCGCCATGGCCGGTCACGGCGACCCCGACTATCGATTCTCACCGAGCGGCGAAGTCACGGTCGATATGCACGCCCAGGATTGCTTTCACAGTCGCAACCCAGGTCCGTTCACGACAGAAAATCCAAGTGCCGTCGTATACGCGCCGACCCGTCGACCGAACCCCTCATCCAACCAGCTCGAATTGCGCGCGACCGCCAGCTGGCCCACCTTCGACGTCGCGGTATTTGTCAACAATGTACTGAATGCACAGCCGACTTTGCAGTGCCGAAACTACGTCCCGTCAGACACGCTCTTCCACGCAACGACGCTTAGACCACGCACCGTAGGACTCACCGTCAACTGGCGATTTTGACGCCGTGTCGGCGTGTTCGGCGTGCTCGGCGTTGTCCACGATTCGAGGCTACCGCGACTCACTTGGCGAGGAGGCCATGATGCTATGGGACGGCGCAGCCTCCCAGAGGCGAGCCTCTACCTGCGACGCCCCGCTGGAGGCGCCGCTACCAACTGGACTTCCCCCGATTTTCCTGACACCGAGGTCAGGTGCGATCATGGTCCGACCCCGCCGAGTCGCTTGACCCGCTGGCGACAGGTGTGCTACAGATGTGCTAATCAAGGTCGAAATCGTAACCGCCATGGCAGCCACTACCACCATCCGCCTACCACCGAAGCTCCGTGCCCGCTTGCGCGCGCTCGCGAAACTGACCGGCCGCTCCGCCCATAGCATTATTGTCGAGGCGGTCGAACACCACGCCGCCTATGAGGAGCAGTTGCACAAGCTGGTCACGGAAGCCCGCGAGGCGGACGCCGAAATCGAGCGGACCGGAAAGGTTTATCGTGCGGAGGACGTGCATGCCTGGCTCGTACGCTTGGCGACCGATGGCTCGGCCCCCCGGCCAAAAGCGTGGCGCGAGTAGTCTATTCCGCGCGCGCGCTTGATCATCTCGAGCGTGCGTTCGGGTTTCTGCGCACGCAAAATCCGCGGGCCGCCGAGAGCGCCGTGCACGCGATCGTTTCAGCCGTCGAAAACCTCTCCACCCATCCGCTGATTGGCCGACGCATCGACGGTGAGATTCGCGAGTTGATCATCTCGTATGGAGAGACGGGATACGTTGCGCTCTATCGATTCGTCGTGCCGCGCGACGAGGTGCGCGTCCTCGCCATCCGACACCAGCGAGAACTCGGATATCTGCCCTGATGGCTCCTCCACAAGAAGCGCCGACGACCGGGCACGCAATGGGCATGCACGCGTTGGTAACCTATTGATCGTCTATGGTCATCGGAGGGCACGTAACGTCACGTAACTCACTGTTTTGGTCACGATCCGATGACGTTCGGGACGTATAGGTCGCAGGTTCAAATCCTGTCACCCCGACCATCTAGATCAAATAGTTACGTGAGTCACCTGCAAGGCTTTCGAGCCTCGTGGGCACGCACACTTTGGTCACGTAACGACTCTCTCTGATCACGGCCTGAAGCTAAGTCACTCTTATATATAGAGAGCACTACGTCTTTGCGTGCCCGCGCCGCAGAGCGGTACGTCGTTTACGTATAGGTCGGTAACTGCCCTGCTTCGCGACGCTCAGCACACAACCAACGCTTCGTGTTGATAGCTCTGGACTTGACCCGTTTCAGTGGACGGTTTGTTAACTCATTTCCACGTGATGTTGCGAGCTGATCCTCCTCTCGAAGTTG
>JBGPLJ010000142.1:0-8836 GCA_041486385.1 Steroidobacteraceae bacterium | reverse complement strand
ATGCCTGCACGAGAGGAATGCCCGCGCCCAGCATGGTGGCGAGCTGTCGGCTGAAGATCGCAATGTCGCCCGGATTGACCCTGCCGCCCGACCGCATGCCCGACGACTGCTTCCTGATCTTGATTGGGACGACACCCTGGCGACGCAGGTCTGCGCGCAACGCCGTCTCACTGGTCGCCAGCTGGCGCCCCTTGAGCTTATTGCCCTTCCTGTCCTTTCCTTCCCAGGAATAGGGAATGTCTTTCTTCAGTGCGACTGCTGATTGCGCCATATCATCTACTTCCTCGTGCGAGCCCTTCCTGTTGACGCCCCGTTAGTCGACGGTGACCCGATTGATCTCTTCGAGACTCGTGAGCCCGTCTTTGACCTTGTTCAACCCTGCTCGCCGCAGATCCCACACTCCATTGCGGGTTGCCTCATCGGAAATCTCAATTGCGCCGCCACCTTCCATGATGATGCGGCCGATAGCATCGGTGACAGGCAAGACCTGATAGATGCCGAGACGTCCCTTGTAGCCGTCGATGCAATTGGAACAACCGACGGGCTTGAAGATCGTCACTTCCTTCGAGAGATCCTCCGCGGTGAAGCCTTCGCGAATGAGTGCCTCATGCGGAATGTCGAGCTTCGTCTTGCAGTTGTTGCACAGGCGCCGCGCGAGGCGTTGCGCGATGATCAGGCTTACCGATGTCGCAATGGCATAGGGCTTCACACCCATGTCTACCATGCGCGTAAGAGTTTGCGGCGCGTCGTTGGTGTGCAGCGTGGACAGCACCAAGTGTCCGGTCTGTGCCGCCTTGATCGCAATCTCTGCAGTTTCAAGGTCACGGATTTCGCCGACCATGATGACGTCCGGGTCCTGGCGCAGAAATGCACGCAGCGCCGAAGCAAAGGTCAAACCGACCTTGGGATTGACATTGACCTGGTTGACGCCCGGCAAATTGATTTCCGCCGGATCTTCGGCCGTTGAGATATTCGTGTCTTCGGTATTGAGGATATTGAGGCCCGTATAGAGCGACACCGTCTTGCCGCTACCGGTCGGACCCGTAACCAGAATCATGCCCTGGGGTTTTGCCAGGTACTTGAGATACAGCTCCTTCTGGAACCCCTCATACCCGAGTGCGTCGATGCCGAGCATCACGCTCGAGGGATCGAGAATACGGAGCACGATCTTTTCGCCGTAGAGCGTGGGGCAACTACTCACACGGAAGTCGATTGCGCGGTTTTTTGAGAGCCGCATCTTGATGCGGCCATCCTGTGGCACGCGGCGCTCGGCGATATCGAGGCGCGACATGACCTTCAGGCGCGCAGCGATCTTGGTTGACAGCTGCACCGGGGGCATTGCCACTTCTTTCAACACGCCATCGAGTCGCGTGCGAATGCGGAACGTTTTTTCGTAGGGCTCGAAGTGAATATCGCTCGCACCTTTCTTGATGGCATCGAGCAGAATCTTGTTCACGAAGCGCACGATCGGAGCGTCTTCGACGTCATCTCGAGTGGCGGCCTCGGTGTCGAGATCCTCGTCGCCGCCGGTGACTTCGAGATTCTCGAGATCGAAGTCGTCCTCGGTGAGTCCCGGCATCGAGGTGTCGACCTGCTCGATCGCCTTGGTGACCGCAGCCTGGAGCTTGTTGTCTTCGACGACAACCGCTTCGACGCTCATGCCGGTCTGAAACTTGATCTCGTCGATTGAATGCAGATTGGTCGGATCCGACACCGCCAGGAACAGACGCTTGCCGCGGCGCGTTAGCGGCAGGACGCGATGTTTCAGCAGCAACTTGTCGGCGACCAGCTTGACCGCATCGATATCGACCGTGATGGCGTCAAGGTCGAGGAGTGGTACGCCAAACTCGGAGGCTGCGGCAATTGCAATTTCACGCGCGCTCGCGAGCCCGCCACTGACGAGATAGGTGACGAAATTGAGCTTCTTCTCCTTCGCGGCATTCAACGCATCCAGCATCGAGGCCTCGTCCAGGAGGCCATCCTGGACAAGCCTTTGGGGCAGGCCGCCAAGCGAAGCTTTAGCAGCGTTGCCAACCGCCATGATTGCGTTGTCGTTCATAGTCTTAAGTGATCGCGGGCGACGACCAGCTTGCGTCGATATCCGAGCCTAGTCTACCCAAGTTACTCCCCGAATCAATTGTCAAATCAACGGCATGCTCTCACATAGACCTGCAGGCCCCCGTGATTCGACTCACACAAAAAGAGAGGCCCCTCAGATGAGGGGCCTCTGGGGCCAAATTGCCAGGTCTGTCGACTTACGGTCGGCAGTTTGCAGGCATGTACTTGTTCAGAACCGTCGTCACGCCAGGAGCGGAGGGCGCGAGTGGATCGTGCACGTTGGTCGGGCCAGCATTGTTGCCGCACACCCAAACCACGTCGTTGTTGCCACCGACACCACCGCTCAGACGCGGACGCAGCGAAAGCGTCAGCTGGTTGATATTCGCGTTGGCCTGATAGCCTGCAACGTTCGAATACCGGATCTGAAGCGTGCCCGGGTTCAACATTTGCACCTGGTCCACGTATTTACCTGACGGGATTTCGCCCGCCTGGTGACCGAGGGTGCCCGCGCCGCCAGTGATGCCCGTCGGCCACGCGCCGTTCTGAGCATAGTACTCGGCGACTTCCGCCTTCAGCGAACCGGCGAGGTTGAGACCTTCAGTGACCTGCGCGCGAATCGTGTAGTCCTGATAGGCCGGGATCGCGATCGCGGCCAAAATGCCGATGATCGCGATAACGATCATCAATTCGATAAGGGTGAAACCCTTTTGCAACATCTTCATTTGGAACTCCTGGGGTCAGTTAAAGCACAACAGACAAAATCACGGCGCAGTGCGCCAGTGCCGAGGTAAGTGCAAGGCGTATGCCAGTCACCTTGGGGGCGACCTAAGGCTATGAATTGGAACGAAAGGCAGCCATAGGTGCATGGGCGCCCTTAACTTATTCGTGTGGGTCTTTGCGGACGCGTCGGTCACTTCGCGTCACAAACTGACGTGGATTGTCAGCGGCGTTGCCAGTTGGGGACAGGGGTACCTACTCGAGACCCAGTTTTTTGACGCGATACCGCAGGGCGCGAAAGCTCATGCCGAGGAGCTTCGCAGCCGCGGTCTTATTGTAGCGAGTCTGCTCGAGGGCTTTGACGATCGCTTCCCGCTCAATGTCATCCAACTGATCGCCAAGAGCTCCGCTCCCCGTCGCCGGGCCTGCCGCGGTTGCCGGTGTCGTACGCAGTTGAATGTCGTCAAGGCCAATCGTGCCGCCAGCCGACAGTGTCATCGCCCGCTCAAGAATGTTTTCGAGTTCACGGACATTGCCGGGGAACGGATAATTCCGCAACGCATCGAGCGCCTCGGACGTGAGCGACGGCGCCTCGATCTTCATGCGCCGCGTAAGGCGGCCAAGAATCGATTCGGCGAGCAGAGCCACATCCTCGCCCCGTTCGCGCAGCGGGGGGACGCGCAGCTCGATGACGTTCACACGATAGAAGAGGTCTTCGCGAAACTTGCCTTCCGCCACCAGGTCGGCGAGCTTGCGATGGGTCGCCGAGAGAATTCGTACATCCACCGGCAGCTCGCGTGCCTCGCCGATTGGACGGACTGTCTTCTCCTGAATGAGACGCAGGAGCTTCACCTGCATGTGCAGCGGCAGATCCGCAACCTCGTCGAGAAAGAGGGTGCCACCCTCGGCTGTCTGCACGAGTCCTTTCTTGTCGGCCACCGCGCCCGTGAAACTTCCGCGCTTGTGACCGAAGAGTTCGCTTTCCATCAACTCCGTAGGGATGGCGCCGCAGTTCACCGGAATGAATGGCCCCTCGCGGCGCGCGCTCGATTCGTGGATCAGCTGCGCCACCAGCTCCTTGCCGGTGCCGGACTCGCCAAAGATGTGAACCGGGGCCTGGCTGCGCGCGACTTTCGAGATCATCTCGCGCAGCGTCTGCATCACGTCGGAATTGCCGAGCAGGCGCGGACCGTGCACGGTCGTTTCGCCGCTCGCGGAGCCGCCAAGTTTGATGGCGCTTGCGACGATCTTGCGCAGGTCGCCGAGATCCAGCGGTTTTGAAACGAAGTCGAAAGCACCGAGCTTCAGTGCGCGAACCGCGGACTCGACGTTACCGTGAGCAGTGATGACCGCCACGGGCACGTCCGGGCGATTCGTCTGAATCCACTCGACCAGATTCAGTCCGTTGCCATCGGGGAGATTCATGTCGGTCAGGCACAGGTCGAATTTCTGCTCACGCAGCAGATCGCGCGCGCTCGCCATGTCGTGCGCCGAGCGCGAGTCGACGTTCATGCGGCCGAGCGTGATCGACAGCAGTTCGCACAGATCTGGTTCGTCGTCGACTACTAGGACAGTGGGGCGGGCCATGCGGCGTCTCTTATCCTGTCCAGCGCTGGGGGTCGGCAAATACGACGCGAAAAATACTACCACCGCCTTGGCGCGCCTCGTAGATCAGAATTGCACCGTTGCACTGGCACAGCTCGCGCGCGAGGAACAGGCCCAGACCCGTCCCGCCCTTCTGTCCGGTGAAGAAGGGCTCGAAAATCTTCTCCACGTTCTCCGGACTGATGCCTGGCCCGCGATCGCAGACTTCCAGGTACGGTCTAGTGCTGAGGGCGGCGCGGCCCCAACGAACCTCAACCGGACTTTGATCGTGAGCTTGGCCGCTGCCCTGGGTCCCATATTTGAGCGCGTTGTCGCAGAGATTCCACAGTACCTGATGCAGATGCGAAGGATCTGCGCTCACCTCGATGTCGCCTTCAGGGTCGGCGATTGCCAGAGCGCTCTCGGGAACCTGCATGGTCTCGATGAATTCTTCCGCAAAGGCGTGCAGCCAATCGCCGAGTTTCAGTTTTTCGGGGTGGGTTGCGTCCCGGCGCGACAGCTTCAATACGTTGTTGATGATCGTGTTCACGCGCTCGGAGTTCGTGCGAATGATGTCCGTTAGCCGAAGTTCTTCCGGCCCGAGCGCCGGTGATTCGCTGAGCAGTTGCCCGGCGTGACTCATGGCGGCGATCGGATTTCGGATCTCGTGCGCGATGCTCGCGCTCAGCCGTCCCAGCGCCGCGAGCTTCGACTGCTGTACCTTTTCGGCGAGCAGGCTCGTGTCTTCGAGGAATACGAGAATTGGCGCCGGCGGCTGGCTGCCAAGTGCGGCGAAGTGGGGCTGCACGACGCGTGAGCCATCGTTTGCGATGAACGTAGCCGAGGATTCCTGGAACTCCTGCGGGTCGCGTCGCCAGTTGGCGAGAAAATAGAGGAGCTTTGGGGACACCTCACCGAGCAAGGCACCCGGCATGGCACTCGCCGCGCCCAGTATTTGCGCCGCTGATTCATTGATGAGCCGAATGCGGTCGGCGGCATCTACGACGACAATGCTTTCACGCATGCGCTGGATGATGTACTGGCTCAACTCGGCGAGATTGGCGAGGTCGACATCCCGCTGACGCACCAGCGCTTCGCTTTCCAGGAGGCGCGTGGCAAGCACCGCGCCCGCTGTCGCGAATAAAAATATGATTACGCCAACAACGCCGGCGGCGGCGAGATAGGACTGGTCGGCATAGCCGAGACGCTCGGCAAGAAGTTCCTGGCCGATGATGATGAGAGTGCAGACCGCCGCGACAAAATAAGCTTGCCGCCGATCGAGCAGGAGACTCGCCGCAGCAACCGGAATGACAATGAGGATGCCCAGGCCACCGGCCATACCGCCGCTCGCGACGAGCAGTAACGCGATCGCGACACTGTTCAGAACCAGGTGCGCGATCACTTGCGCCTTGAGCGGGGGCCAGCGCTTCTTGAGACCGACGATGCCGACGCACGCGAAGGCGAAGTACGCCCCCACGGTTGCGATGAAGAGCATCGGATAGGGATAGTTGGATTCGGACGCCCGCGACGTAGCGCTCAACCAGAAGGCGGCGGCGGCCACCATGGGCGAGAGCAGGCCAAACAGATTGAAGAGGCCGAGTACGCGCCAGCTGAGTGTCGAAGGCGTCTGCCGGGCGGGGATTTCCATGAACGCTCTTGAAAGCCGCAGCTTTGGGCCGGCGCGAGCCGGCGGCGCGCAACTTTAGCACGCTTGTCCGGCCGCGGACTTTTGCGCACCTTGAACCTTTGCTTCAGAATACGGCGCGCCTCACATGAACCTCCACGAATATCAATCCAAGGAACTGTTCGCACGCTACGGTCTGCCGATTCCGCGCGGCCGCGTCGCGTCGTCGCCCGAAGAAGCCGCGGCAGCTGCGGCGGCGATCGGTGGCTCCGTGTGGGTGGTCAAGGCCCAGGTGCACGCGGGGGGCCGTGGCAAGGCAGGTGGGGTGAAACTCGCACGAGATGTTGCCGCCGTGCGCGCGGCTGCAGCCGGCATGCTCGGCAAGAACCTCGTCACGCACCAGACCGGACCTGCAGGCCTGCCGGTCGAGAAGATCTATGTCGAGGAAGGCTCGGACATTGCCCGCGAAATCTATCTGAGCCTGGTGTTGAACCGCGACCAGAGCCGCATTGCATTCATTGCCTCGGCCGCGGGCGGCATGGACATCGAAGAAGTCGCCCACAAGACGCCCGAGAAGATTGTCACCGTCAACATTCATCCGGCGGCAGGACTGCAGGGCTATCAATGCCGCGAGCTTGCCTTCGGACTCGGATTCTCCGGCGGACAGATCGGCGAATTCGGGCGCATCGCTGAGTCGCTGTACCGCTTGTATCTCGATCTCGATGCGAGTCTCGTGGAAGTCAATCCGCTCATCGTTACCAGGGATGGGCGGTTGGTGGCGCTCGATGCAAAGATCAATGTAGACGCCAATGCGCTCTTCCGGCACAAGGACATCGAGAGCCTGCGTGATCCGAGCCAGGAAGATCCGATGGAGCGCATCGCAGGCGAACACGACCTTAACTATGTGTCGCTCGACGGCGATATCGCCTGCATGGTGAATGGCGCCGGGCTCGCGATGGCCACGATGGATCTCATCAAGCTGCACGGCGGCGCGCCGGCGAACTTTCTCGATGTCGGCGGCGGCGCGACGGCGGAGCGTGTGACTGCCGCCTTCAAGCTGATTCTCTCGAACAAGAAGGTGCGCGCGATTCTCGTCAATATCTTCGGTGGCATCGTGCGCTGTGATCTGATCGCCCAGGGCATCATCACCGCAGTCAAGGAAGTCGGTGTGAACCTGCCGGTGGTCGTACGGCTCGAAGGCACGAACGCGGAGCTCGCCCGCAAACTCCTGGCCGACAGCAAGCTCGCGATCACGGCGGCCATGGATTTGACGGACGCCGCGACCAAGGCCGTTTCCGCAGCCCGCAAGTCGCGCGCATGAGCATCCTCGTCGACAAGAAGTCGAAGGTGATCTGTCAGGGCTTTACCGGCAAGCAGGGCACCTTTCATTCAGAGCAGTGCCTGCAGTACGGCACCAAGCTGGTCGGCGGCGTCACGCCGGGGCGCGGCGGCCAAAAGCATCTCGGTCTGCCGGTGTTCGACACGGCGCGCGCGGCCGTGCGCGCGACGGGCGCGGACGTCAGCATGATCTATGTGCCAGCGCCCTTTGCCGCGGACGCGATACTCGAGGCAGCCGATGCCGGAGTGCGCCTGATCGTGTGCATCACCGAAGGCATTCCGGTCAATGATATGGTGAAGGTGAAAGCAGCGCTTGCCAGCTACGACAGCCGCCTCATCGGGCCGAATTGCCCGGGCATCATCACGCCGGGCGCCTGCAAGATTGGAATCATGCCCGGCTTCATTCATCGACCCGGCCGCGTCGGTATCGTGTCCCGGTCCGGTACCCTGACGTATGAGGCAGTTTTTCAAACGACGCGCATCGGGCTTGGCCAGAGCACCTGCGTTGGCATCGGTGGCGATCCGGTGCGTGGACTCAATTTCGTCGATGTCATCGCCCTCTTCGAGGAGGATCCGCAGACCGATGGCATCATCATGGTTGGCGAGATTGGCGGCAGTGACGAGGAGGCGGCGGCCGACTTCATTCGACACAATGTGACCAAACCGGTCGTCGCCTACATCGCGGGTGTTACGGCTCCGCCGGGCAAACGCATGGGTCACGCAGGCGCTATTGTTGCCGGTGGCAAGGGCACCGCGGCCGACAAGTTCAAGGCGCTCGAGGCGGCGAGAGTGCGCACCGTACACTCCCCGGCGGACCTCGGCTCAGCGATGGCCAAAGCGCTCGCGCCACGCGCGCAGCGCAAGCCCGCAAAATCCGCGACTGCGAAACGCAAGAAGTAGGGGCACTGTCATCCGTATCGCGCTCGCCCAACTCGATTTCTTCGTAGGCGACGTCGAAGGCAATGTCACGCGCATTCTCAAGGCGGCCGCGCAAGCGCGCGATCGGCTGCGCGCCCACCTGATCGTCTTTCCCGAATTGACGCTCTCCGGTTATCCACCCGAAGATCTGCTCTTTCACGGCAGCATGCGCCGCAAGATTGCGGAGGCGCTTGAGCGAGTCTGCAAGGAACTCGCGGGCATTGCGGCGATCGTTGGCTACCCGGAGTATGTCGAGGGAGCCATCTACAATTCCGCGGCGTTGATCGACGGCGGAAGGGTGCGTGCCAACCACCGCAAGGAATGTCTGCCGAACTACAAGGTATTCGACGAGAAACGCTACTTCACTGCCTCGCCGCACGCGACCGTTTTCGAATTTCAGGGTATTCGTTGCGGTCTTCTCATCTGCGAGGACATCTGGGAGCAGGAACCGGTCCGGCGCGCAAAGGGCGCGGGCGCGGAGTTTCTGATCGTCATCAACGGATCGCCCTATGAACTCAACTATCAGGCGCGCCGCGAACATGTGGCGCGTGAGCGTGTGCGCGATGTCGGCTTGCCGATGACTTACGTGAACGTCCT